>NZ_JARVSY010000026.1:0-126978 GCF_030208925.1 Rhodococcus sp. MEB032 | reverse complement strand
GGATTTTCAGGTGAAGGTGCGGGGGCAGCGGGTGGAGTTGGGTGAGGTGGAGGCGGTGTTGGCTGCTCAGGTGGGGGTGGCTGGTGCGGTGGTGGTGTTGCGGTCGGGTGTGGGTGGGGATTTTTTGGTGGGGTTTGTGGTGGGTGAGGTGGGGGTGGTGGTCGATGAGGTGGTGGTGTTGGAGGGGGTGCGGAGGTCTCTTCCGGGGTTCATGGTGCCGTCGGTGGTGGTGGTGTTGGGGGAGTTTCCGGTGACGGTGCATGGGAAGTTGGACCGTAAAGCCCTCCCGGACACTGATTTTGCGAGCGCTGCGTTTCGGACTCCCGCCACTCCTGCCGAAATCGGAATCGCCCGTGCTGTTGCCGACGTTCTCGGTCTCGACCAGGTGGGTGCCGACGACAGTTTCTTCGAACTCGGCGGGGATTCCCTCAGCGCCACTCGAGTCATCGCCCGCATCAACGCCGCATTGCACACCAATATGGGGGTCAATGCACTGTTCGACGCCCCCGTGGTCGCGGACCTGGCGGCCTCGATAGATCCAATCGACTCCGCGCCGGGCGAGCCTGGACTCGAGGAAGCTACTCGTGTGCCCCTCACGAGTAGGGCACGGCCAGAACGTATTCCGCTGTCGTTCGCGCAATCGCGGATGTGGTTCGTCAACCAGTTCGACACGTCGTCTCCGCTCTACAACATCCCCGTCGCACTACAACTGGACGGGTTCCTGGATTCGGGTGCGCTCCAAGCCGCGCTGGGTGATGTGGTGGAACGGCACGAATCCCTTCGAACGATCTTTCCTGCGTCCGCAGACGGGCCCTACCAGGTGATCGCCGAACCCGCGGTCGCTGCTCCTCGAATCCACCCCGTGCCGATTCCCGGCGAGGGGCTTTTCACGGACTTGCACGCGTTCTTCGACATCGGATTCGATGTGTCCGAAGAGTTCCCGCTGCACGTGAGGTTACTCCGAACCGGACCGGAGCAGCATGTACTCGCGATCGTTGTTCACCACATCGCCGCAGACGGCTTCTCGATGGCACCACTGGCACGCGACCTGATGAGTGCATATACCGCGCGCACGCAAGGTCGGAGCCCGGACTGGGTGCCGCTGCCGATTCAGTACGCCGACTACACCCTCTGGCAGCGTGAGAACGTCGACGCAGACGTTGGTCCGGAAACTTCGCCCTCGGCCGAATTCGATTATTGGACAGCGAAGCTGTCGGGTATTCCGGACGTCTTGCCGCTCCCTCTCGATAGACCACGAACCTCGAAACGGTCTGCCGAGGGCGCGGTGGTTTCGATGGACTTCTCGCCCGAGATCCATCGAGCTTTGAACGAACTCGCACACCAGAACGGTTCGTCTCTGTTCATGGTGATGCATGCGGCTCTGGCGGTATTGCTGGCACGGCTCACTACAGCGGACGACGTAGTGATCGGGACTCCGGTCGCAGGTCGCGGTGCATCGGTGTTCGACGATGTGGTCGGGATGTTCGTCAACACGCTCGTCCTTCGCACACCTGTCTCATCCGGAGCAACCTTTGCCGAGGTGTTGGCCGCGGTGCGGTCAACGGATCTCGGTGCTCTGGACCATGCAGACATCCCCTTCGAGAGGTTGGTGGATTACCTCTCGCCCGACCGTTCCACCGAGCATTCACCTCTGTTTCAGGTACTCCTCGAATTCCAGACCGATACGGGACTGCGCTTCGACTTGCCGGAACTGACGGTTCGCTCGCTCGACGTCGATCTCGCGGTTGCGAAATTCGATCTGCAACTGAGTGTGATGGAGCACGTCGACGAGCACGGTGAGCCCGCTGGTATCAGCGCCGGTTTCCGTTATGCAACAGATATTTTCGATCGAATGTCGGTGGCGCGCATCGCGGCGCGCTTCGAAAGAGTGATCGGCGCCGTGACCGAGAACCAGTCGGTGGTCGTCGGTGATATCGACATGATTCTGGCCGGCGAACTCAGCGGGTTGCTGGTTGCGCCCACGCCCTCTGGCGCCGGAACAGACGAGGATTCGTTGTCGGATCTCTTCGATCGCACGGCGCTGACGTCCGGTGATGCCGTGGCGGTGCGCTGCGGCGGATTGTCGGTTACGTACCGCGAACTCGACGAGCGAGCAAACCGCCTTGCTCGACTGTTGGTGGCGCAGGGGGTGGGGCCGGAAACCTTGGTGGCAGTCGCGATGGCCCGCTCGATCGACCTGATGGTGGCATTGCTGGCGGTGGTGAAGGCGGGTGGCGGATACGTACCGGTGGACTCGACTTCTCCGGTAAACCGGGTGGACTTCGTGCTGCGTGACGCCCGGCCGAAGTGTGTGTTGACCACCCGGGCCGACGGCGACTACATACGAGACAGTGACGCAATCGCAGACAGCGAGATTCCAGTGATTGCGGTAGACGACCCGGTGATTCTCGATGCGCTGCACAGGTTTTCTCCGCTTGCGGTGACCGACCGAGATCGGCTGCTACCGCTCCGACCCGAATCGGTGGCCTACGTGATCTACACCTCGGGGTCCACCGGGCGCCCGAAGGGGGTGCAGGTTTCTCACCGCAGCGTAGTGACGTTGCTGGCAAACACCAGAGCGCTCTTCGGCTTCGGCAGCGGCGATGTGTGGACGATGTTCCATTCGGAGGCATTCGACTTCTCGGTCTGGGAAATGTGGGGCGCACTCGCACACGGTGGCCGACTGGTACTGGTCGACTACTTCACGGCCCGTTCACCAGAGGCATTCCTCGAATTGCTACGGCACGAACGTGTCACGGTGCTCAATCAAACTCCCACTGCCTTCTATCAATTGGCGGAAGCCGACCGGCTTGCCGGGGGTGTGGCCCTGTCATTGCGCTACGTGATCTTCGGCGGAGAAGCGCTCGACTTCGGACAGTTGACGCGCTGGTACGCCCGTCGCGGGACTTCGTCACCAGATCTGGTCAACATGTACGGCATCACGGAGACCACTGTGCACGTCAGCCATTTACCGCTCGATCGTGTGCTGGTGCGTCAACGATCGGCCTCGGTGATTGGTCGGGCGTTACCCGGATTGCGTGTGTATGTGTTGGATCAGCGGTTGCACCCGGTGCCGCCCGGTGTGGTGGGTGAACTGTATGTCTCCGGTGATCAGGTTTCACGCGGATACCTCGGCCGGTTCGGTCTGACGTCCGCGCGGTTCATTCCCGACCTCGCGGTCAGTGGTGCGCGTATGTATCGATCCGGTGACCTGGGGCGCTGGAACGACAGCGGGCAGCTGGAGTACCTCGGACGAAACGATCTGCAGGTGCAGGTGAAGGGGTACCGAATCGAACTCGGCGAGGTGGAGGCTGCACTGCTCTCCGGAGTGGGCGTGTCTCAGTCGGCGGTGGTAGCCCGCAGAGACCGGTTGGTGGGCTACGTGGTGCCGGAGTCCGGTGCCACTATCTCTCCGGCGGCGTTGCTCGAGTATGTCTCACAGAGGTTGGCGCCCCACATGGTCCCCGCTGTCGTGACGGTTCTCGAGGGTTTGCCGCTGACGGTGAACGGAAAGCTCGACCGGAATGCATTGCCTGAACCTGACTTCGGGCGACAGGCAACCGTAAGTCGTGGCCCCGCGTCCGCAACGGAAAACATCCTTGCGAGTCTGTTCGCCGAAGTTCTGGGACTCGAGGAGGTGGGGGTCGACGATTCGTTCTTCACTCTCGGCGGTGACTCGATCATGTCCATCCAGTTGGTGACGCGCGCCAGGTCTGCCGGAGTTCTGATCACACCGCGCGAGGTGTTCGAACGCAAAACTGTTGCGGCGCTGTCCGAGACGGCCGGAACGGCTGGCAACCGTGTCGTCGTCGACGAATTACCTGGCGGCGGCGTCGGTGAGATCGAATTGACGCCGATCGTCGAATGGATGCTTGACCGTGGTGGAGATTTTCGCCGGTACTCCCAATCTGTTCTGCTCTCGGTTCCTGCCACGCTCGACGAGGTCACGCTGACACTGGCCATGCAGGCTGTGCTGGACCACCACGACATCCTCCGCGCGGGCATCCGGGCGACGCATCATCCTGAATCCGCTCGGCGGATGGACGTTGCGCCTGTAGGTACGGTGCGAGCGGAGACCGTCGTACGCCACGTGAGCCTCGGGGGTTCTGCCGCGAGGACGGTCTCGACAGAACTCGACGCAGCTCTGGGGCGGCTCGACCCGGAGGCAGGTGTGATGGTGCAGGCAGTCCTGCTCGACACCGACGGGCAGATTCAAAAGGACCGGCAGAGCCGGAAACGGTTGCTACTGGTAGCGCACCATCTGGTGACGGACGGTGTTTCCTGGCGAATCCTGATCCCCGATCTTGCACTTGCCTGTGCGCAGGTGCAGTCAGGCGTCGACCCGTCACTTGCTCCGGTCGGAACCTCGATGCGTCGATGGGCACATGGCCTCGTCGACGCCGCGTGCGAGCCCGATCGGGTGGCTGAGATCGACTATTGGCGAGAGGTGCTCGAGGGTCCCGATCCGACTCTGGGTGTGCGCGCCCTGACGAAGAGGGACACCGCCTCGGCCACCATTGACATCGAAGTACGAGTTCCCACGGGATTGACCGAGGCCGTGTCGACGACAGTTCCGCAGGCGATTCACGGGAGCGTCGAGGACGGATTGTTGACGGCTTTGGCACTTGCGATGGTCCGCTGGCGCATGGACCGCGGCATCGACAATCCGGAGACATTGATCAGTCTCGAGGGGCACGGACGCGAGGAACAGGTGGTTCCCGGGGCAGATCTTGCTCGCACGGTGGGATGGTTCACGACGATCTTCCCGGTGCGGATCGATCTGAGCGGAGTGGATCCGGGTGACGCCTTCGCCGGCGGCCCGGCTGCCGGCGTCGCTGCCAAGACTGTCAAGGAACAACTCCGGGCGGTGCCGGACCGCGGCATCGGCTTCGGGTTGCTGCGCTATCTGAACCGCGAAACGGCACACACTCTTTCGCAACTTCCGGTGCCTCAGATCAGCTTCAACTACCTCGGACGCGTCGGTGGATCCGACGCCGACGCTTCAGCGGGATGGGTACCGATCCGTGACGAGGACCTGCGGACGGTTGCGGCCGTCGATCTTCCACTCGCCAGCGTCCTCGAGGTCAACGTGATGACGGTCGACAGCGATACCGAGGACGGTCCGCAGCTCGTTGCCGGCTGGACGTTCCCACCGGACATTCTGGGTGCGGACGACGTTCGGCAACTGGGGCAGTGGTGGCTCGACGCACTGGCCGGGCTCGCAGAGTTCGCGGCGGGCGGCGGCGGATTCACACCCTCGGACTTCGATCTGGTCGATCTTAGACAGGAGGCGATCGACGACCTCGAAAGTCGGTGTCCCGACCTGAGCGATGTCTGGCCACTCTCTCCACTGCAAGCGGGGTTGTTGTTCCACGCCGAATTGGCCGAACGATCGGTCGACGCATACCTCGTACAAGTGGCTCTCGATCTAGCCGGCGCAGTCGATTCGGAGCGCCTGCGCCGCGCCGCCGACGCGCTGCTCGGCCGGCATGAGAACCTGCGTACCGCCTTCCTTCACAGCGCCGACGGCCGTGCCGTCCAGGTGGTCCGAAGCAACGTGGCAGCGCCGTGGCAGGAAATCGACCTCACTGGTGCACCAGATCAGGAAATTGATCGAGCGCTGGCCGAGGACCGAGCGCGCCCGTTCGACATGGCACGGGCGCCGTTGATCCGATTCACCCTGATCGCTCTCGCCCCCGAAAAGTTCACGCTCGTGCTCACCAATCATCACATCCTTCTGGACGGCTGGTCCATGCCCCTGCTGATCCGGGAATTGGCGACGCTCTATGCCGCCGACGGTCAAGTGGCGGCCTTGCCTCACGCGCGCGCGTATCGCGACTATCTGACCTGGATGAGCCGCCGCGATCAGCAAGCTTCCCGAGCTGTGTGGGCGAGGACGCTGAGCGGAGTCGAAGGACCGACGCTGTTGGCTCCAGCGGTTCGATCGCGTCGACTCTCCACCATGGCGGCCGAGTGGGTGTTCGATCTGGACGAGGAATTCACAACCTCACTTCGCGGAATGGCGCGTGAACTCGGGCTGACGATCAACACGATTGTTCAGGCATCGTGGGGGATCGTCCTTGCTGCACTGACCGGGAGAGACGATGTGGTGTTCGGAGCGACGGTGTCGGGTCGACCTCCCGAGCTGACCGGGATCGAAACCATGGTCGGGCTGTTCATCAACACAATTCCGGTCCGAATAACGCTGCGCCCGAGTGAAAGTATCGGCACACTCCTCGCGCGGATCCAGGCCGAGCAAGCAGAGCTGTCGGATCACCACTGTCTCGGGCTTTCCGAGATCCACGTAGGCGCGGGGCCGGAGATCGGATTCGACACGTTGACTGTCTTCGAATCGTATCCCGTTGACCGTCAGGGGCTTTCGTCCGCTACCGATATTGCGGGGGTCCGGATCACCGATGTCGAAGCCAAGGACGCTGCCCACTACCCGCTCAGCCTCGTAGCATCGGTCGACACCAGGCTCCGCCTGAAATTCGAGTACATACCCGAGGTTTTCGGTGCCGCCGACATCGAAGAGATCGCCGGACGACTGCGGCGCGTACTCGAAGCGTGTACCCACCCGTATCGCCCCTTGGCTGTGGTGTCGGTGCTCGCAGCCTCCGAACATGCTGAATTGGTGCCAGTCCGTGGCACGGCCGGCGGGTCGTCGCGCGTCTTCCCGGAGATCTTCGACGAGGCAGCCCAGCGTGATCCGAACGCACCGGCCGTGGAATCGGCGGACGGCAGCATGACCTACGGCGAGCTGGACATCCTCTCCAATCGCATTGCTCGCCTGCTCGTCTCGCACGGCCTGGGAACCGAGGACTATGTAGCGGTCGGTGTCCCACGTTCTCTCGCGTCCGTGGTGTCGACACTTGCCGTCGCCAAGACAGGCGCTGCGTTCGTGCCGATCGATCCCGACTATCCGGACGAGCGGATCAATCACATGCTGATCGATTCGAAGGTCAGCTTCGGATTGACCACCACCGCGGGCCGAGATCGATTGCCCGATATCGCGGAGTGGCTGATTATCGACGATCCGCATTTCACGAAGAAGTGCGAGGGATTCTCAGGGAGCCCGTTGACCGACAACGTCCGACTCCGTCCGATCGGGTTGGATTCAGCTGCCTACGTGGTCTACACCTCGGGGTCGACCGGCGTGCCCAAGGGCGTCGTGGTCACGCAGCGAGGGCTCGACAACTTCGCCCGAGACCAGCTCGAACGCTACGGCGCAACTCCACAATCACGCACGCTGCACTTCTCCACTCCGAGTTTCGACGGGTCGCTCTTCGAATATCTGCAGGCTTTCGGAGCCGGGGCGACGATGGTTGTCGCTCCACCCGGGATCTACGGGGGCGAGGACCTGGCGCAACTTCTGGCAGAGCACGCCGTCACGCACGCGTTCGTCACCACAGCGGCATTGGCATCGGTGGACCCGGCTGGGCTGGAACAACTTTCGGAAGTCGTATTCGGGGGCGAGGCGTGCCCGCCCGACCTCGTCGCTCGCTGGGCACCTGGCCGCCGCCTGTACAACGCGTACGGGCCGACCGAAGCAACGATCATGTCCAACGTCAGCCCGCCGATGACCGCCGGAGAACCAATCACCATCGGTGGACCCGTCAGGGGCGTCAGCGAACTGGTGCTCGACACTCGACTTCAAGCGGTTCCCGTCGGGGTCCCCGGCGAGCTGTACCTGGCCGGACCAGGCGTGGCACGGGGATATCACCGAAGGGCGGGGTTGACGGCAGAACGCTTTGTTGCCAACCCGGCTGACCCAGGAACGCGGATGTACCGCACCGGCGACATCGTGCGATGGACGGCGGACATGTGTGTCGAGTACGTCGGGCGAAGCGACTTCCAGGTCAAGGTTCGAGGCTTCCGTGTCGAACTCGGTGAGATCGACAGTGTGCTGATGGCGGAGCCCAACGTCGGTCTTGCCGTTACGGTTGCCGATTCCGGCCCCACCGGAGACACCCGACTCGTGTCGTACGTCGTGCCCACGGCGGGTCGACTGGACACCAGGATCCTGATTCGCGCCGTGGCCCGGCGCTTGCCTTCGCACATGGTGCCTGCCGTTCTCACGGTGCTGGAGAACATTCCGTTGACCGCTGTCGGAAAAGTCGACCGTTCGGCGTTGCCAAGACCCGAAATCGAGACGACCACAGGGGATTTCCGTCCCCCGGTCGGCCCGGTCGAACAGGCAGTGTCGGACGTGTTCGGCGAGGTGCTCGGCCTCGAACGAGTCGGTACCGACATCAGTTTCTTCGAGCTCGGTGGAAATTCTCTGAGCGCCACTTCGGTCGCGGCGAGGCTACGGGCGGTGCTCGGAGCTACCGTAGGCGTGCGGGATCTGTTCGAGACGCCGACGGTGGCCGAGTTGGCTACGGTGATCGGCCAGTCGGTTGCCGAAGGGTCGGAGCGACTGGGACCGCGCCCCCGACCCGACAACATCCCCTTGTCGTTTGCTCAGCAGCGGATGTGGTTCGTCAATCAACTCGACACCAGTTCTCCCGCATACAACATTCCGCTCGTGGTGCGGCTGAGCGGTGAACTCGACAAACCGGCCTTGAGATCAGCGATGTCCGATGTCATCGCCCGCCACGAATCGCTGCGAACGATGTTTCCGGTCCGCGGTGACGGACCGGTCCAGCACATCGTGCCCACCGAGAGCGCCGAGCTGCCGCAACTGACCGAGACATCGGTGACCGACGAACTTCATCTCCGTGACGAGCTTGCCCGGATGGTCTCGGCCGGTTTCGACGTCGCCGCACGAATTCCCCTGCGGGCAGCGTTGTTCACCATCGATGAGCGCGAACACGTGCTTGCCGTAGTGGTGCACCACATCTCGGCTGACGGCTTCTCGATGTCTCCGTTGACCCGAGACGTGATGATTGCATACGAGGCCCACGCGTACGGCGGGGATCCCCAGTGGACGCCGCTTCCAGTCCAGTACGCCGACTTCGCGCTCTGGCAACGGGAGATTCTGGGCTCAGTCGACGACCCCGGGTCGGTGATCAGTGAGCAGTTGGCTTACTGGCGACGTGCATTGTCAGGTGCTCCCGACCTCTTGGAACTTCCGCTCGATCGAGACCGGCCGACGCAACAGAGTTTTCACGGCTCGCGGATTCACTTCTCGATCAGCAGTGATCTTCACCGCCGTATTCTGAACGTGTCGCGGCAGCACGAGTCCACTGCATTCATGACTGTGCATGCAGCGCTCGCGCTCTTGCTGGCACGATTGGGCAGCACCGACGACATCGTGATCGGCACGCCGATCGCCGGCCGGGGAGATCGTGCCCTCGATGATCTGGTCGGCATGTTCGTCGGCACGCTCGCACTGCGCACACAGGTGGATCCGGCTCGATCGTTCCGCGAGTTGGTTGAGCATTGCCGCGAAGTCGACCTCGCCGCGTTCGCTCATTCCGACGTGCCCTTCGAGCGGGTAGTGGAGGCGGTCGGGCCGAAACGGTCGAGCGCCTATGCGCCGATTTCCGCGGTGTCGCTGGAATTCCAGAACAACAAACGACCGATTCTGAAGCTACCGGGACTGGAAGTCCGTGGGATCGATCCTGAACTCGAGGTAGTGAAGGTAGACCTGGAATTCCTTCTGGCCGAGGAGTACGACGATCGCGGTGAACCGGGAGGGATGAGCGGAGCCGTCGACTTTGCCACTGATCTCTTCGACCCCGGTACGGTCAGCGGTTTTGCCGACATGTTCGTTCGTGTGCTCGAGGCCGTGACCCGGAATCCGCAGGTACCGATCGGTGACATCGACCTACTCGGCGATCTCGAACGTCGCGAGTTGACGCCGGCGCATGGGCTCCCCGAAGTACCTCCGAAATTGTGGCCTGAGTTGTTGGCGGACGCCGTGGCGATCGATCCTGACTCGGTGGCCCTGTCGCTCGAGAACCGGCAGCTCAGTTATCGCGACCTGGACGAGTGGTCGAATCGTGTTGCCCGGGAGTTGTGCGGTCGCGGTGTGGGCCCGGAGACCTTCGTGGCACTGGGAATGCCTCGCTCGATCGAATCGGTGGTCGCGATCTGGTCGGTGACCAAAGCCGGAGCGGCTTTTGTGCCTGTCGATCCGGCCTATCCGCGCGAGCGCGTCGAATACATGCTCGCCGATTGCCGAGCCTCGCTCGGTTTGACTGTTCAGACCAGCCGAACTCACCTACCCGACGTTGTTCCCTGGCTGGAACTCGACGACCCACACTTCGCCCGGCGGGTAGCCGCGCTGTCGCCGGAACCGATCACCGATGACGATCGAACCGGTGAACTGAACCTCGATCATCCGGCCTACCTGATCTACACCTCGGGATCTACCGGGAAACCCAAGGGAGTGAACATTACTCATCGAGGTTTGGCGAGCTTCACGGCCGAAACTCGTGAGAGGTTCGAGGTCACTCACGACTCTCATGTCTCACAGTTGGCATCGCCGAGTTTCGACGCTTCCATCTTCGAGTTGACGATGGCATTCAGCGCCTCGGCGCAAGTCGTGATCGTTCCGCCTGCTGTGTACGGTGGCGCCGAATTGGCCGATGTTTTCCGGCGCGAGCAGGTCACTCATGCCACCATTACACCGACCGCGCTGGCGGCGTTGGGTGACAACGGTTTCGAGGCGCTCCGTGTTCTCGATCTGGTGGGCGAGGCCTGCCCGCCGGAGGTCGTCGCGCAATGGGCGCCGGGTCGGAGGCTGCACAACGGCTACGGCCCGACTGAAACCACCGTGCAGGCGAGCGTCAGCGATTCGATGAAACCCGGTGCGGGAGTGAACATCGGCTCGCCGGCAGTGGGCTTCGGCTTCCTGGTGCTGGACGAGCGTTTGCAGCCCGTCCCGGTGGGCGTGCCGGGGGAGTTGTACATCATCGGTCCAGGTATGGCACGTGGGTACCATAATCGGGCGTCGCTCACGTCGGAACGATTTGTCGCGTGCTCGTACGGGTCGCCGGGGCGCCGGATGTACCGCACCGGAGATGTCGTGCGTTGGCGTGAATCCGGCGGTGACAGTGCCAAAATCGTTGGCTCCGGCGATGGAGTGCATCACACGCTCGAATACATCGGGCGCAGCGACTTCCAGGTCAAGGTCCGTGGTTTTCGGATCGAACTCGGGGAAATCGATGCAGTTCTCTCACGCCATCCGTCGGTGGACTTCGCCGCGACTGTCGGCCACACGGGACCGTCGGGTGAAACGGTCCTGGTGTCGTACGTGCGTGCGTCAGCTGCTGACGCCACCGGCACTGACGAGATACGGGCGTACGCAGCCGACCGACTACCCTCGCACATGGTTCCGTCGGCAGTGGTGCTTCTCGAGCGGATTCCGATGACACCGGTGGGCAAGCTCGACCGAAAGGCCTTACCGGAACCCGAATTCGGTTCGGCTGCAGCCGAGTTCCGCGAGCCGGTCACCGACACCGAGCGCGCCGTGGTCGACTCGTTCGTCGAGGTTCTGGGTGTCGACCGGGTGAGCACTACCGACAGCTTCTTCGACCTGGGCGGGTCCTCCCTGGTGGCCACCCGAATCGTCAGCGCACTGCACTCTCGTTTCCGACGGAGAATCCCGCTTCAGTGGATGTTCCTCGACCCGACACCCGCTGGAATCGCTCGACGCCTCGACATGCCGACTGCCGACGCCGGTATGGAAGAGCTTCTCGCCGTGGTTGTTCCACTGCGGACGAAAGGGACTGGGCGACCGCTGTTCTGTGTGCACCCCGGTATCGGCCTGTCCTGGGGGTATGCCGGCTTGGTGCGGTATCTGCCCGAGGACAGACCCGTGTACGGACTTCAGCTCCCCGCTCTCAGCGACGACGGTGACTATCAGTCGATCGAACAGTTAGCCCATCGCTACGTCGAAGAGGTGGAGGCCGTTTCGCCGGACGGGCCGTACGACTTACTCGGGTGGTCCCTTGGCGGAGTCATCGCGCACGCCATGGCCGTCGAACTGCAATCGTCAGGCCGCGACGTCGCCACACTGGCGATGATGGACAGCTACCCCGACAACGGCGATGCCCCTGCGTCAGCCGAACTCGACGTCCGAGACCTACTGCGAGGACTCGGCCTCGAGATCGAGACCGACCGAGATCTGACCTTCGACGAGGCGGCGGCCGTGTTGGCCCGGAGGCTCGGGCCCGAGACGGGAGTCGACGGTCGGGACCTCGAACGGATTGCCCGAGGGTACGAGACATCGCAGAGAATCACGCACCAGTTCGTTCCCCAGGTCTACGAAGGAGATCTGCTGATCTTCCTGGCATCCGGAGACGACGACACGATTCCGCGCGACAGGTCGCCGCAGGAATGGAGCCCACTCGTGACGGGCCGGATCGTGGAGGTGCCCGTGCGCTGCGAACACAACGAGATGATCGAACCTCCGGCCATGGCGGTCATCGGACCGGAGCTCGCCCGGGTGCTCTCGATGTTTTCCAAATACTCCGAACGGGCATGACAACTTCAAGCCACCAAGCCGCACGCCCGCGAAGCGAGCGCCACCGAGCTGTTGCCGGGCACCGCAATCGAGCACGAGGAGCGGCAATGAGAAGAATCGGACGTACTCGGGCAATGCTTGTCGTCGCCCTCGTCGCGTGGACGGGACTGTTCGGCGAAGCAGCGTTGGCCTCGGCTGACCCGGCCCCGACATCCCCTTCAGACGGTTCAGCTCTCGATCACGTCGAGGAGATCAACGCCCGTCAGCTGACTATGTACGTCTACTCGGCTGCGATGGACAAGGTGATTCCGCTCGAGGTGATTCGGCCGGCAGACACAAGTGCGCCCCGGCCGACCCTCTATCTACTCAATGGCGCCGGCGGAGGCGAGGACACGGCGACGTGGCAGACACGGACAGACGTCGTCGACTTCTTCGGCGACAAGAACGTCAACGTCGTCAACCCGATCGGCGGTGCCTACAGCTACTACACCGACTGGGAGAAGCCCGATCCTGTTCTCGGACTGAACAAGTGGACCACATTTCTCACCCAGGAGTTGCCACCGATCGTCGATGCCACGCTCGGGACTACGGGTACGAATGCCGTTGCCGGATTGTCGATGGCAGGTACCTCGGTTCTGAGCCTGGCCGAGGCGGCGCCATCGGTTTACCGTGCCGTCGGTGCTTTCAGCGGGTGTGCCGAGACGAGTACTCAACCCGGTCAGGACTACGTGAGATTCGTGGTCGGATTCCGCGGCGGCAACGTGGACAACATGTGGGGTCCTCCCGGCGGTCCGGGCTGGGTAGCCAACGATCCTGTGGTCAACGCCGAGAGATTGCGGGGGGTCGACCTCTACATCAGCAATGGATCGGGCCTGCCCGGCCCACACGAGAATCTGGGCGGACCGATGGTCAACGGCGACCTCGGCGTTCTGGCGAACCAGGTGATCGTGGGTGGAGTCATCGAGGCTGGGACGAACCAGTGCACCCAGCGTTTGGCCGAGCGGCTCGACTCCTTGGGTATCCCGGCCACCTATGATTTCCGGGCAACTGGCACTCACTCTTGGGGTTACTGGCAGGACGATCTTCACAACTCGTGGTCGATGATTGCCGCGTCGATCGGTGCGCGTTAGCCGGCGAACCCTGGGGTCGGTGGCTGAGTTGTTTCTCACTCCGGGACACTCTTGCCGAACCTAGCCGACCGAACTGCAGGTCAGCGGCGTTATAGTCGCCTCATGAGTTCAGAAACACTCGCTCCCCTCGACACCGACGTACTTGCGCGCAGGTTTGCGTGCCTGGGTGATCCGACGCGGCTGCGAGTGCTCCGACTTGCTGCCGGCGGTCCGATCGACGTCGACACGATTGCACACGCCGCATCACTCGAGCCGTCGGCGTTGAGTGCCCACCTCGAGGCCTTGATCGAGGTCGGTTTTGTCGAGGCTTCGGTGCGTGAAGGCACTTCGGTTGTCAGTGTTGCCGGAACGGCATACTCCGATCTGATGGCAGCGGCCGCCGTCGTGGCTGCTCGCGGTCCGGTCGAAGACACACTGGGAGTTCTTCCCGATGACGTGGTGGTGCGCCGCATGGAATCCGGCGACTGGGATGCCGTCCGCTCGATCTACCGCGAAGGAATCGACACCGGAACCGCGACGTTCACCACCTCGGTGCCATCCGCCGAGAAGCTCGACGCGCAATGGTTACCCGATCATCGATGGGTGGCCGAGATCGACGGCCGCGTCGAAGGCTGGGCGAGCCTCAGCCCGGTGTCCTCGCGAGACTGCTACCGCGGGGTCGCCGAGAACTCCATCTACATCGGTAGCGGCGCTCGCGGGCGCGGCGTGGGCAAGCTGCTGCTTCGCCGACAGGTGCAAGCCGCCGACGCCAGTGAGATCTGGACAGTGCAGTCGTCGATTTTCCCGGAGAACCGGGCAAGCGTCGCCTTGCACCAGGCCGTCGGATTCCGAGTCGTCGGCACTCGCTCGCGTATCGCTCAACTGGGTGGGCGGTGGCGTGACACGTTGTTCCTCGAACGTCGCAGCGAGGACGCTGACATTGCGGATGCTGACATCTGAGAAGAGACGCTCAGCCCTTGGCAGCGCTGACTCCGGCGCGTCGCCCGTAGAAACTGCCGTCTCCGAGGGACGTTCCGGAGGCATACCCGCCAGCGCAGACACCGGCGGTGCATCGTCCAGCGGCAAACAGACCCGGGATCGGTTCGCCGGAGACGTGCATGACCTCCGAGTTGATCGACGTGCGCAGACCGCCGAGCGTGAATCCGGCGGTGAAATTGCGAAGATCGAGCGCAGCGACGGGTGAGCCGATCGGCTTGACCCACTCCTTCTTCTTTCCCAGTACCGGGTCCTCACCACGGGCGGCGTGGCGGTTGTAGACCTCGACGGTCGACTGGAGGGTGCCTTCCGGCAGACCCATGTCGGATTCGAGTTCCTCGACGGTCTCGGCCACCCACTTGGGCTGGAATCTGAAGAACGGTGTGGAACTGTCGGCGGCGCAGCCCTCTTCGTAGGAAGCTTCGTCGATGATCAGGTAGGCCTGATTCTCGTTGCGCAGCAGCGTCTCCTGGCCGATTCTTCCCGGGTACGTGTCCTCGTTGACGTAGCGCTGGCCGCGTCCGTTGACGAGAATGCCGCGGATCATCAACTGGGGGTCGCCGAAGAATGCGACCTCGGTGGCGTCCATGTGCGCGAGGTCGGCCCCGAGAGCCTGCGCCATCTGGATGGACTTTCCGTCGTGCTCTTCGATAGCCGCACCGGGGCGCCCGATCAGCCGTGGGGCGTACGACTGGATCATCGCTTCGTTGTAGGCGAAGCTTCCCGTCGCCAGTACGACACCCGTGCGTGCTCGAACTGCCACTTCCTTGCCGTACTGCTTGGCGATGATGCCGACCACTCGATCTCCGTCGACGACCAGGCGCTGGACTCGCATGTCGTATTCGGCTCGTACGCCGAGGCTTTCGGCCGTCTCGATCAGTGGCTTCATCAACATGAAACCACCGCCCTTCTCCCCGGTGCGCTTGCCGCTCATCTGTGGAACGTGCCCGCGAGGGGCCGGTGTCGCGATCGTGTTGAACGGTGCCGAGTTCTCGCCGCCGGAATACATGAGTCCGTCGTCGAAGGGTGTTTCCCAGCCGGGTTGGCTGTAGAAACTCTCCTTGAACGGCACACCGTTGTCGACGAGCCAGTTGTAGTGCTCGACGCTGCCTTCGCAGTAGTCGGTGATCTTCTCCTCGTCGGCGCCGGGACCGAGTGCGGCCATCATGAACGATTTCATGTTGGCGGGGGAGTCCTCGAACCCGAGTGCCTGCTGCAACGGGGTCCCGCCGCCCAGATAGATGAATCCGCCTGCCAGCGCCGCAGCGCCGCCCCAGCCGCTCGTGCGCTCGAGCACCAACACGTCGGCGCCTGCTCGCGCGGCCTCGATCGAAGCACTCACTCCGGCAATGCCGTAGCCGGCGACGACGACGTCAGCCTCGAAGTGCCACTGCTCGATGTTTGCGGAGGACTGCGGACGGATTGAGCTGGCCTCGGCCATGGATTCGGATCCTTCGTTCTTCTGGTTGGTTGGTGGGGGAATCGGTGGGTGTGATCGATGCCCTGATGGCAGTATCTCGACCGAAAGTCAGTCGGTGTCCGTTTTCGCGGAATCGGCCGCGGCCTTCTCCTTGGCGCGCGCGGCCTTACGTCTGTCGGCCTTCACGGCGATCAGCGCATTGTTGAGCCCGGTGGCCAGCGGCCAGCCGACGTAGTGGCACAGGAAGATTGCGGCCTCTTCGAACTGCTGCTCGGTCAACTCCTCGTTGTGGAGAGCAGCGTTGATCTGGATCTTCGCCACATCGTTCTGCCCCTGGGCGGTGATGGCACCGATCAGGAGTAGTCGTCGATCACGTACCGACAGTCCCGGTCGCGTCCAGATGTCGGCAAAGAGGTGGTCGGCGGTGACCGCGAAGAAGTCGCCGGGAACGTCGGCGGGAAGCTCCCAGCCGTACACCTCGTTCATCTTCGCGACGCCACGAGCACGGGCCTCGGAGATGCGGCTTTCGTCGGTTCCACCGGCATCGGTCATGTGAGTGGTGTCGGTCATGCGTGCTCCCGAATAGTAGATGCCGTTGAAGGTTCGGCCGACCTGTCTTCGCTGTCATTCCCGACGCCCAGACCGGCACCGAGTCCGGCGAGCGCAAGGTGCGCGAGCGGCAGGTCGAGATTCAGCCGATCACCGAGGTCGATGGCCAAGGCCAAGTCCTTCTCCCCGAGATTGCGAACATGCCGCAGTATCGAGAACCACGGGTCGTCCTCCGAGACCGGTGCGGTGGTGTCGCGGAGCATGATCGCGCCCGCGCCACCGGTGATCGCATCGGTGTGCCTGACGACCTTTCCGAGCGTGCGGAGATCGAGTCCTGCTGCTTCGGCGAGTCGCGCGGCCTCGGTCGTGGCGGTGAACGAGACGAAGTGAAGAAGGTTGCGTGCGAGCTTCATTCGCGTTCCCGCGCCGACGTCACCGGCATGAACCACCAGCTCGGCCCAGGATCCGAAGGGCTCGCGGACGGCTTCGAACGCCTCGTCGGAGCCGCCGATCATCACTGCCAGCCTGCCCTGCGCTGCGCCGCCGGCACCGCCACTGATCGGCGCGTCGACCAGCAGAACACCACGCTGTTGACAGATGTCAGCGAGTTCCACCGCCGTGGTGTCCGAGATAGTGGAGTGAATCGCGACGACAGTGCCTGGCTGTGCGGTCGACAGAATCCCGTGCGGCCCGCACACAACCTCGCGTACCTGCGCGTCGTCGAGCACCGTGACGGAGATGATGCTCGCCTGCGCTGCAACGTCGGCGGGCGTCGATGCTGCGCTCGCGCCCGCAGCGGTGAACGGTTCGAGCGCTTCTGCGCGGGCATCACACACCACCAGTCCGCCCGGCCAGTCCAGGAGGCGCTGCGCCATCGGCGCGCCCATGTTGCCTAGGCCGATGTATCCCAGTCTGGTTTTCGAAGCGCTGGCTTTCGGCGCCGATTGCGTCATGACCGGTACACCTGGCCTCCGTCGACGTTGAAGATCTGCCCGGTCACCCAGCCTGCGTCGTCGGAGAGGAGGAACAGGCACATGCCGACGAGATCGTCCGGTGTTCCCATGCGCTGCAACGGGATTCGCTTCACCATGTCCTTGACGATGTTGCCGGGGGTGACGGTTCGAGTCGCCTCCGTGTCGATAGGGCCGGGAGCGATGGCGTTGATCCGGATGTTCGACCAGCCG
Source organism: Rhodococcus sp. MEB032 (assembly GCF_030208925.1). Lineage (NCBI taxonomy): Bacteria > Bacillati > Actinomycetota > Actinomycetes > Mycobacteriales > Nocardiaceae > Rhodococcus > Rhodococcus sp. MEB032. The sequence goes on along the minus strand of NZ_JARVSY010000026.1, from coordinate 109,305 downwards.
AGTTCGGTCGCGAGTTGTTGTGTCAGGCTGTTGACGCCGGCCTTCGCGAGTCCGTAGTAATTCGAGTACAGCCAGGCTGCTGTGGAGGACTGGTTGACGATCGAACCGCCCTTCGCTCGCATGTGAGGTACGACCGCCCGGCACACGTGCAATGCGCCGTCCATGTTGACGCTCATGAACTTTCGGTAGTAGTCCCAGTCCACCGTCAACAGGGAATCGATCTTCATTCCGCCGTAGATGGCAGCGTTGTTCACCAGGTGCTCGATGCTGCCGAACTGCTCGATCGTGAAGTCGGCGAGTGCCGCAGTCGACTCCCCGTCGGCGACGTCGACGTCCTTGAACACGGCATTTCCGCCGTCCGCGTTGATCTGCTTGGCGACTGCTTCACCGAGTTCGCGATTGAGGTCCGCCACGACCACGTTGGCCCCCTCCGCGGCCAGAGCGCGGGCATACGCCTCTCCGATACCCTGCGCTGCTCCGGTGACTATCGCGGTGCGACCGTCGAAACGTCCCATGTCGACCTACTTTCGTGGTGATCTTTCTGTGGTGAGGGTGTGGGGTGAGGGTGTGGAATGTCAGGAAGGTGAAGCGACGAGCTTGGTTTCGAGGTATTCCTCGAAACCCGCGAGGCCCATTTCGCGGCCGATCCCGGATTGTTTGTAGCCGCCGAACGGTGCGTCGGCCGAATACCAGACGCCGCCGTTGACGCTCAGCGTTCCGGTTCTGACACCGGCAACGACGTGCGCGACGCGATCGGGATCGGTGCCCCACACCGACCCGGACAGGCCGTATGGGGAATCGTTGGCAATCCGGATAGCGTCGTCGTCGTTGTCGTACGGAAGGATCACGAGGACGGGCCCGAAAATCTCCTCCTGCGCTACGCGAGACGAGTTGTCCAGCCCGGCAATGAGAGTGGGTTCGACGAAGAAACCCCTCTCGCGATCGTCGGGACGGCCCCCACCCGTCACGATCGTGCCGCCCTCTTCGACCGCGAGGGTGAGGTAGCTCTCCACCCTGGCGCGCTGGCGCGCCGAGATGACCGGGCCACACACCGTTCCGCGCGCGCTGGGGTCGCCGGCTCGGATACCCGCCATCGCGGCAGATGCCGCGGCCAGAGCATCGTCGTACCGAGCGCGCGGCACCAGAAGTCTGGTACTGAGCGCGCATCCCTGACCGGCATGAACGCAGACGGAGAACGCGGCAACCGAGCATGCACCTTTGATGTCCGCATCGTCGAGGACGATGAATGCGGACTTACCCCCGAGTTCGAGGAAGACCTTCTTGAGAGTTTGCGCGGCCGTGGCCATCACTGTGCGTCCGGTGGCGGTGGAACCGGTGAAGGACACGAGATCGACGCGCGGATCGCTGCACAGCTGCGCGCCTAGGGAGTGATCCGTCGACGTCACGACGTTGACTACGCCGGCCGGGATCTCGGTCTCTTCTGCAATCACCTTGGCGACCAGCGCGGCGCACCAGGGCGTGTCCGGCGCGGGTTTGAGAACGACGGTGTTGCCGGCTGCGAGGGCGGGACCGAGCTTGGTGAAATTGATCTGGTGCGGAAAGTTCCACGGTGTGATTGCGCCGACGACGCCGACGGCTTCCTTGAGAAGTCGGCGATGGGTCGGAATCCCCATGGGAGACGCGTGCCCGAGATCTTGTTCCCACGAATAGGTTTCGATCAGATCGGCCCAGTAGCGAAGATCTTCGATCGGGCCTTCGAGCTGCGGACCGCTCGTCAGCATGACCGGTGCGCCGACCTCGGCGACGGTGATCTCACGCAACTCCTCGATGTGGGACTGGAGTGCATCGCACAGTTGGCGCAGGCAGTGAGCGCGAAACCCGTGATCGCGTGCCCATTCGGTGTCGTCGAACGCACGGCGCGCAGCGGCGATGGCCGCGTCCATGTCCGCGGCGGTGCCTTCGGCCGCACGGCCGATCAGTTCCTCGGTCGCCGGGTTGAAAACTTCGAAGGTTCCGCCGGATCCGGGAACCAGCTTTCCGTCGACGAGAAGTGCAGAACTGTCTGCGGGTCGAAGCGTCATAGCGCAAACCCTCTCTTTCTGGACATGTGTCTGGACTCTAGTTCACACTTGTGGTTGAGGCAATGGTTTTTGGGGCATAAGAGATTTCGAGAGCCCAGCGGTCTCGAGAGGGTCTCGGATCTGCTTCGACGAAAAGCGCCTCGTGTCCGGTGCGGCGCCGCTACGGTTCACCGCACATTCACAACCACGTCTTCACAGCCACAGGAGAGAGGTCGAAATGAACAGAGTTGACGGAAAAGTGGTGTTGGTGACCGGCGCTGCTCGAGGTCAGGGGCGCAGTCACGCCGTCCGTCTCGCGCAGGAGGGCGCGCACATCATCGCCTTCGATCTGTGCGCAGACATCGCCAGCAACGAATACCCGCTCGCCAGTCCAGCCGATCTGGAGGAAACGGCTCGACTGGTGAAAGAGGCCGGGCAGCAGGTGGTGACGGCGCGTGTCGACGTCCGTGATCGCGCCGGACTCGAAACAGCACTTGCCGAGGCGGTAGGGCAGTTGGGCGGATTGCATGTCGTCGTGGCGAACGCCGGTATCTGTCCGCTGGGCAAACACGTGTCGACCGCCGGTTTCGTCGACGCCTTCGATGTGAACTTTCTCGGTGTCGTCAATACAGTGCACGCGTCGATGGAATACCTCGGCGAAGGGGGTTCGATCATCGCGATCGGATCTGTTGCCGGTCTGGTGCCGCAGACCGGATTCAACGGGCAACAGGCGCTCCAGGGTCCGGGTGGCGACGGATACGGCTTGGCCAAGAAGCTGATTCAGGCCTATACCAGTTCGTTGGCGCTGACCCTCGGGCCGAGTTCCATTCGCGTCAACGCGATTCATCCGACCAATGTGAACACCGACATGTTGCAGAGCATGCCGATGTACCGGACGTTCCGTCCCGACCTCGAGAATCCGACGGCCGAGGATGCGGCAGTGACGTTCCCGTTCATGCAGGCGATGCCGACTCCGTGGGTCGAACCCGCGGACATCTCGCATGCGGTCGTGTACCTGTCCTCGGACGAGTCGCGATTCGTCACCGGCCAGCAACTGCGCGTGGACGCTGGTGCCGGGATGAAGATCGGTCTGTAGTAGAACTTTTCGCTTCGTGGCTGCCTGTTCGTGGTGAATTTTCGAAGTTTCCCCATTTCGTTGCCCTGGACAGGACGCTGTAGTAACGTCCAGACACGTGTCCAGCAAACGGGGCGATTCAGGTGGCGGGGGATCGATTGTCTATGAATCCACTCGCAGGCGCCTCACGGGCAAACAGGCGGAAACTGTGGCCAGGCTTGCCGAAGCAACAGTGAAAGTTCTACGCAAACAAGAGTTTTCCGGACTGACTGTCCGTTCGGTTGCGGCCGAAGCGGGTGTAGGAACTGCGACCGCCTACACGTATTTCGCGTCCAAGGAGCATCTGGTCGCAGAGGTCTTCTGGCGAAGACTTCAGAACTCGTCGGCGCCTGATGGCTCGGGGTTGGATCGCACCGCGCACGTGCTGTCTGTACTTCGAAATATCGCGCTGCTTCTCGCGGACGAACCGGAGGTATCGGCCGCCGTGACTAATGCACTGCTCGGATCCGATCCTGAAGTGGAACATCTTCGCGGGCGGATCGGACTCGAGATCCATCAACGACTCGCTTCGGCGTTGGATCCGAATGGCGAACCCGAAGTGTTGGAAGCGCTCGAAATGCTTTATGCCGGGGCGCTTCTGCGGGCAGGGATCGGCTACGGAACCTACGCGCAAATCGCTGGACGCCTGGAGGCCTCAGCTCTACTGATCCTGGAGAAATCATGACAGAAGCTTTGATCGATCCGGTGGTCTTCAATCCGTACGACTACCACTTTCACGACGATCCGTATCCGACGTACAAGCGTCTGCGCGAAGAATCACCCCTGTATCACAATCCGGACGTGGGATTTTGGGCGTTGTCGCGATATGCGGACGTGGTCGACGGATTCAAGGACAACAAGCGTCTCTCGAGCGCCAACGGGGTATCGCTCGACCCCGCAGCCTACGGTCCACACGCGCATTATGTGATGTCGTTTCTCGCGATGGACGATCCCCGCCATATGCGGTTGCGCCAGTTGGTTTCTCGCGGATTCACGCCGCGACGGGTTGCGGAGCTCGACGGCCGGATCCTCGAACTCACGAAGCAACATCTGGTACCTGCGTTGGGCGCGGGGGAGTTCGACTGGATTACGGAGGTGGCGGGAAAGCTGCCGATGGACGTCATCTCCGAACTCATGGGGGTCCCCGAACCCGACCGAGCCGAACTGCGGCGCAAGGCGGATCTGGTGGTGCATCGAGAGGCGGGTGTTCTCGACGTGCCGCAACCTGCGGTGGAAGCTTCGATCAGTTTGATGGGCTACTACAAGGAGATGATCGCGCAGCGTCGCCGATCGCGGACGGACGATCTGACCTCGGCCTTGCTCGATGCCGAGATCGACGGAGACAAACTCTCGGACCAGGAGATCCTCGGATTCATGTTTCTGATGGTCGTGGCCGGAAACGAGACCACGACCAAGCTTCTCGGAAACGCTCTGTACTGGGGTTCGCACCACCGGGAGCAGATCACACCGGTTCTCGACGATCCCGAACGAGCCTCGGAATGGGTGGAAGAGACTCTTCGCTACGACACGTCGAGCCAGATCGTGGCTCGGACTTCGGTTGTCGACCTCGAATATCACGGACGCACCATTCCGGCGGGGGAGAAGGTCCTGCTCCTGATCGGATCGGCCAACCGAGACGCCGACGTCTTCGACGATGCCGACAGCTTCCAGATCGGCCGGAGTTCGTCGGGCAAACTCGCGAGTTTCGGTGGTGGCGTGCACTTCTGCCTCGGTGCCCACCTTGCCAAGCTCGAAGCCAAGATCGCCCTGGCGGAGTTCGGGCGTCGGGTCAGCGACTACGAAGTCGTCGAGTCCGGAATCGAGCGTGTTCATTCGACAAATGTCCGGGGCTTTGCGGCCCTGCCGGTGAAAGTGCAGGTGCGCTGATGCCTCGTTTCGAACCCAATCCTGTTCGCCGGCCGGCACTGATCAGTGGTGCGTCGTCGGGAATCGGCACAGCCACCGCGTATGCCCTGGCCGAACTCGGGCATCCGGTTGCACTCGGTGCGCGTCGAGTCGCCGAATGCGAAGCCATCGCCGAGAAGATCCGCAGCAACGGTGGTGAAGCGTTCGCCCACTTCCTCGACGTCACGGACGGTGATTCGGTCGACGGGTTCGTCTCGGCCGCAGAGGCAGTCCACGGCCCCGCGGAAATCGTCGTCTCCGGTGCCGGAGACCTCGAATTCGGGGCTGCGGACGAGATGAATCCTGAGGCGTTTCTACGGCAGATCCAAGTTCACCTCGTCGGTGCGCAGCGATTGGCGCATCGTGTTCTCCCCGGTATGAGGCAACGACAGCGCGGTGACTTCGTACTGATCGGCTCGGATTGTGCCGAGCGCCAGCGTCCACTCATGGGTGCGTACGACGCAGCGAAGGCCGGGCTCGAGGCAATGGGGCGTCAGATGCGAATGGAGCTCGAGGGAACAGGCATTCGCGCGTCGATCGTGCGACCCGGGCCGACACTGACCGGCATGGGGATGGACACGACGCCGGAGATCATCGGACCGGTCGGGGAATCGTGGAGCAAGTGGGGGTTCGCCCGCCATGGTTACTTTCTGCGCGCCTCGGACATCGCCAATGCCATCGTCGCCGTTGTGTCGGCGCCGCGAGGAGCACACATCGTGCTCGTCGAAGTTCAGCCCGAGGCGCCACTGGACAAACTTCCCACTGCGAACTCACAGGAGACGACATGACGCACGGAGTGCAAGAGACGTCGCGAACACTGCCAGAGCCGCCGCGGGTGTCCGGCGGGGATCTCCCGCACGGGCATCTCGAGGAACTGCGAACCGACCCGATAGCGCTCATGCGCCGGGTGCGTGAGGAATGTGGTGACGTCGGCGCCTTTCAACTTGCCGACCGCACAGTGATCTTGCTGTCCGGAGCCGAGGCAAACGAGTTCTTCTTCCGCTCCACCGACGAGGATCTCGACCAACAAGCGGCTTACCCCTTCATGAAGCCGATATTCGGTGAAGGCGTCGTCTTCGACGCCAGCCCGGAGCGGCGTAAAGAGATGCTGCACAACTCGGCTCTGCGCGGCGAACAGATGCGCGGGCACGCCGCCACGATCGGCCGCGAAGTCGAGGCGATGGTCGCGCAGTGGGGAGACGAAGGCGCGATCGATCTGCTCGACTTCTTCGCCGAGCTGACCATCTATACCTCGTCGGCGTGCCTGATCGGCAAGAAGTTCCGCGACGAACTGGATGATAGCTTCGCCAAGCTGTATCACGAGCTCGAACAGGGAACGGATGCATTGGCTTTCGTGGATCCGTACGCGCCGATCGATAGTTTCCGCCGCCGCGACGAGGCCCGGTTGGCGTTGGTCGCTCTGGTACAGGACATCATGAACGGGCGCATCGCGAATCCTCCGCATGGCAAGGATGACCGCGACATGTTGGACGTGTTGGTCTCGGTCAAGGACGAGAACGGCGACCTCCGGTTCAGTGCCGACGAGATCACCGGAATCTTCATCTCGATGATGTTCGCCGGCCACCATACGACTTCCGGCACGGCAGCGTGGTCGCTGATCGAGATGTTGCGGCATCCCGACACCATGACGGACGTCGTCGACGAACTCGACAATCTGTACTCCGACGGCGCCGACATCAGTTTTCATGCCCTGCGCCAGATTCCGGTTCTCGAGGCTGTGGTCAAGGAAACCCTTCGACTGCATCCGCCGTTGATCATCCTGTTGCGGGTGGCACGTGGAGATTTCGAAGTGGGCGGCTTCGAGATCCGAGAGGGCCATCTTGTCGCCGCGACACCCGCGATCTCCAATCGAATCGCCGAGGACTTTCCCCGGCCGGACACCTTCGATCCCGGGAGGTACATCGACCCGAATCAAGAGGACATCGTCAACCGCTGGACGTGGATTCCGTTCGGAGCCGGCCGGCATCGCTGCGTCGGCGCTGCGTTCGCCCAGATGCAGCTCAAAGCGATCTTCTCGATCCTGCTGCGGGACTTCGAGTTCGAGATGGCGCAGCCGTCGGAATCCTACCGAAACGACCACAGCAAGATGGTCGTCCAGTTGCAGCAGCCGTGCGCGGTGAGGTACCGGCGCCGAACACGTCCCGGGCGTGAGGGGTGATCATGCACGTCGAAGTCGACCTCGACCTGTGCCAAGGCCATGCGGCGTGTGAGCTGGAGGCACCGGAGATCTTTGTCGTCCCGAAGCGGGGGAAGGTCAGTCTTCTGGACTCGGACCCACCCGAGTCGCTCCGCGGTGAAGCCGAGATGGCGGTCAGGTACTGCCCGACCGGCGCCCTGAGAATTGTCGATTGATTGCAGCGAATTCATGTGCTCGAGGGAGGAAGTTCAGATGACGGGTTTCGACCGCGCAGAGCTCGACGAGATGGTCCAACGCTGGATCGAGGCGAACAAAAAGGCCGAAGCCGCCGGCGATTGGAAACCGTTGGCGGACATGTATACCGAGGACGCCACGTACGGGTGGAACTACGGCCCCAAGCAGGATTTCATGGCGGTGGGGCGCGAGGAGATTCGCGAAGTCGCGCTCGGTCTCGAGATGAAGGGCCTCGAAGGCTGGGAGTATCCGTATCAAGACTTTGTGATCGACGACCGTAGCGGAAACGTGATCGGCTTGTGGAAGCAGATTTCCGATGCCAAGCGTGAGGACGGTAGCAACTACTCCGTCTACGGTATCGGTGGTAGTTGGTTCCGCTACGGCGGGGATTTCCAATGGTCGTGGCAGCGTGACTTCTTCGACTTCGGGAACGTGTCGGCACTGTTCATGGAGATGATCGGCAACAACGCTCTCTCGAAGGGGATGCAGGGCCGGATCCAGCGATCGATCTCGGGCGACCCGCTACCGGGCTGGTATCCGGTGGGCACCGCGCCGGTTTCGCTGTGGTGAGTCCGATGTCGGTGCGCGATTCCTTCGAGGCACTCTCGCAGCGCGACCTTGCCGTGCTGGTGCCCGAGTTGCTCCTGTGCGGGCAGCTGATCGATCGCTCGGGCATGGCGCATCTGATCGTCGAATTCGGACGCGAGGGTATGGCACAGGTGGCCGTCGAGGAGTGGGAGTCGGCCAGCCCCTGGTACACCCGCCGCATGCAGAAGGCTCTCGGATACGAGGGCGACGACGTCGTGACGATCTTCAAAGGGTTACAACTCGACATCGGCGCTCCGCCACAGTTCATGGACTTTCGATACCGGGTCGACGATCCGCTGCACGGTGAATTCTGGCTCGATCATTGCGGAGCACTCATGGACGTCGAGCCGTTGGGCGATGAGTTCGTGACCTCGATGTGTCACGACATCGAGGATCCGACTTTCGATGCAACGGCCATCGCGACCAACCCGCGCGCCCAGATCCGGCCGATTCACCGACCACCGCGCAGGCCCGCCGACCGACATCCGCACTGCGCCTGGACCGTTTCCATCGACCCGTCGCACACGCCTCCCGTGATGACCGCGCACACCGAGCAGATCGGACGCACCGCCGCGGTGACGGTCGAGCTGAGCCCGATCGATCACGGTGGGGACGGTAGGGCGGACTACTCGGGTCCGTTGTTGTCCGACCTGAGGTTTTCCGACTTCTCGCGATCAGCCTTGGTTCGTATCGCAGAGGAGATCTGTGTGCAGCATCATCTGTTGGCGTTGGGCTTTCTGGCAGCGGTTCGCCGCCGTGCCGACGAAGACAAGGCTCGCGAGATCACGCGAAAGCAATTGACCGGAATCGCGGGAGTTGCGGCACAGCGTATTCGAGATGCGCTCGGGCTTCCTTCGACGCTGGAATCGTTGGCATTGGTCCTGTCCGTGCATCCCTTGCTGAATCCGAAGCAGTATGTAGAGAGCGAGATTCGACAGGACGGCGGTGCTCTGGAGCTGCGGATCTCGCGAGAAGCTCTTGTCGACCGCGACGGCGGTTGGCCGACCTTGCTCGGCAGCGAGCACCTTGATCCTCTCCAAGCTTTGGTCCGCGGCGTGAATCCGCACTTCACCGTGAGAGTGGTGGCCGAAGATGCCGCGGGGCTTCTTCTGGCCGTCGACATCACCGAGGCTCCCGCTCCGGAATGCGTCGAAGTCGCCATCACGAAGGTCAGTACCGGCGCGGCATTCGTATTCGAAGATCGCGGAATCCCCTTGCCTCTCTTCGTCGTCTGACCGGCCGAACCCGAAGGACTCAACCTATGGCGTACACGTTTGCAGACCTGTTCGAGCATTCCGTCGATGTGATGCCCGATCGCCTCGCGCTGATCGTTTCCGGCGAGGAGGTGACATACCGTGAGCTCGACGAGCGGGCCAACCGATTGGCGCATTACTTCCAGTCCGTCGGGTTGGGTGTCGGTTCGCACATCGGTATTCAGCTGCACAACTCGATCGAGGCGATGGTTGCTGTCCTCGCGGCCTTCAAGATCCGCGGCGTTCCCATCACGGTGAACTACCGCTACACGAGCGACGAATTGGTTTATCTGTACGAGAACGCGGATCTCACGGCGTTGGTTTTCCATCGTGGTTTCGCTGAGCGGGTCGCCGAGGCCTTGGTGGCCACGCCGCGGGTCAAGTACGTGATCGAGGCGGCGGACGAACTCGCTCTCGGGAACGAACCGTCGATTCCGGGGGCAGTGGCGTACGAGGATGCGCTCGGCAACCAATCCTCGCTTCGCACAGGTGAACATGCATTTCCCGAGCGTTCCGGCGATGACGTCTACGTTCTCTACACCGGCGGAACAACCGGACGACCGAAAGGCGTCGTCTGGCGGCAGGAAGACATCTGGCGCGTATTGGCCGGCGGTTACGACTTCTATTCGGGTGAGCCGATCGCCGACGAGTACCAGCAGTCGCGCGGTGGCGCCGCGGCAGCCGAACCGATGCGGTGGTGCATGCTTCCACCGCTGATCCACACCTCGGCACTGATGCCGACGTTCAACGCTCTGTTCTCCGGAAACACCGTCATCTTCGAACCGAAGTTCGATGCGGCACAGGTCTGGAAAGTCGTCGCCGAGTATCGGCCGCAGGTCATGGTCATCACCGGCGACGCCATGGGCCGTCCACTGGTCGAAGCCCATCACGAAATGCAACCGGATGGGTCGAGCCTGGCTGTGCTCGCCTCCGGCGCTGCGCTCTTCTCCGGATCGGTCAAAGATGCGTTCTTCGACGTCTTTCCGAATCTGATGATCTCCGATTCGGTTGGATCGTCCGAAACAGGCTTCGGCGGAATCGGATTCGCAACCAAAGGGCTCGAGCAGCGTGGCGGACCCAAAGTGGGTGCCAACAGATTCACGGTCGTCGTCGACGACGACAACCGTGTGTTGGAGCCGGGCTCGGGCGCCGAAGGATGGCTGGCGAAACTCGGAAACGTTCCACTCGGCTACTACAAGGATCCGGTGAAGTCGGCCGAGATATTCCGCGAGGTGAACGGCGCACGGGCAGTGGTGACCGGAGACCGGGCGCGGATCGAGGACGACGGCTCGGTCACCCTCCTCGGACGGGGAAACATGGTGGTCAACACCGGCGGCGAGAAGGTCTTCGTGGAAGAAGTCGAAGCCGTGGTGAAGGCCCATCCCGACATCTACGACGCGACAGTGATCGGTGTTCCGGACGAGCGGTGGGGCAATCGGGTGGCGGCAGTGCTTCGCATCCGCGACGGTGTGGAACCGGATTTCGAATCCATCGAGAAGCACGCCCGCAGTCACCTCGCCGGCTATAAGATTCCGCGTTCCTTCTGGATCGCCGACGAGGTCGTTCGAGCGCCGAGCGGCAAGCCGGACTACCGCTGGGCCAAGGAGTTCTCACAGAACAGCGACCCGGTCCACCGGATCGACTAGCGCTCACACGCAACACCCGGCACCCGGCACCCGGCACCCATCCGTAAAGGAGCATCTGCAATGCCTGAGATCGACCTTCCCGACGGGTTCGACGTGACCGACCCACATCTGTACGGCGAGCGCGTCCCGCTTGCCGAGTTCGCCGAACTACGACGATGCGCTCCGGTCTGGTGGAACGCCCAGGAACCGGGTACCGGCGGATTTCACGACGGTGGTTGTTGGGTTGTCTCCCGCCACGCAGACGTCCGCGACGTCTCGTTGCGCAGCGAGGAGTTCTCGAGCAACGTCAACGGCTGCATTCCGCGGCATGAAGACAACATCTCGGCGGAGGAGTTGGAGGCGACAAAACACGTCCTCATCAACAAGGACGCCCCTGAGCACACACAGCTGCGCAAGTTGGTGGCACGCTTGTTCACTCCGCGGTCGGTGGAAGCGATGCGGGCCGGGTTGGAAGCGCGGGCAGAAGACATAGCGTCGGCTGCCGTGGCGGAAGGTAGCGGTGATTTTGTCAGCCAGATCGCCAGCGAGTTACCCATGCAGGCGATCTCGGAGCTGATCGGTGTACCGCAGGACGGGCGCCGTCAGCTGTACGAATGGTCGAATCAGATGACGGGATACGACGACGAGTCACTCGCCGGCGAGTCTCGGATGGCGTCGGCGCAGATATTGGGCTACGCCTATCAACTGGCTGAGGCGAGACGGGAGGAACCGCTCGACGACATCATCTCGCGCTTGGTGCATGCCGACATCGACGGGCAGAAACTCACCCCGGAACAGTTCGGTTTCTTCGTCATCATGTTGGCTGTCGCGGGCAACGAAACGACGCGAAACGCAACGACACTCGGCATGATGGCATTTCTCGAGCATCCGGATCAGTGGGAACTGTACAAGCGCGAGCGTCCGCGCACCGCCGCGGACGAGATCATCCGCTGGGCTTCGCCACTGACGTCGATGCAACGAACAGCAGTGGTGGACACACAGATTGCCGGCACTGCGATTGCGAAGGGGCAGCGCGTCGTACTGCTCTACGGCTCGGCGAACTTCGACGAAACCGTCTTCGGGAACCCCGACGTCTTCGACATCACCCGAGACCCGAACCCGCACCTCGCGTTCGGAGGAACCGGGCCGCACTACTGCGTCGGCGCCAACCTGGCCAGAATGGAGGTCGATCTGATCTTCGGCAAGATCGCCGATCACATGCCCGACATCAGCAAGCTCGGCGATCCGAGCAGGCTCTCGTCCGGTTGGCTCAACGGGATCAAGGAATTCAAGGTCGACTACGGCAACTCCACGTCATGTCCTTCGGGGCATTGACGTGTACAGCGGAAGAGTTGCACTTGCGGGCCCGATGCGCGAACTCGGCCAGTTCTACCGGATGGGCGCCGATGTCGCAGTGGGCTTGTTCCGCAACCGCTTTCAGGTGCAAGAGTTTCTCGAGCAGAGTTGGATGATCGCCCGGGTGTCGATCGTGCCGACAGTGTTGGTAGCCGTGCCGTTCACGGTCCTGGTGAGTTTCACCCTCAACATCCTTCTCCGCGAAATCGGTGCCGCCGACCTCAGCGGCGCCGGGGCCGCGCTCGGTGCCGTGACTCAGGTCGGTCCGGTGGTGACGGTGCTGATCGTGGCAGGTGCGGGCGCGACAGCCATCGCCGCCGATCTGGGATCGAGAACGATTCGTGAAGAGATCGACGCCATGGAGGTGCTCGGGATCGATCCGATCAATCGGTTGGTGATTCCGCGGGTGGTCGCGTCGACCGTGGTGGCTTTGCTGCTCAACGGACTCGTCTGCGTCATCGGCATCGCCGGCGGTTACGCCTTCTCGGTGTTTCTCCAGGGCGTGAACCCTGGCGCCTTCGTCGAGGGAATCACGTTGCTGACCGGCCTGCCCGAGGTGGCGTTGTCGATGGTCAAAGCTGCACTGTTCGGGATGCTGGCGGGATTGGTGGCCTGCTATCGCGGACTGTCGGTACGGGGTGGGCCGAAAGGCGTGGGGGAGGCCGTCAACGAAACGGTGGTGTACGCATTCATGGCGTTGTTCGTCGTCAACACCATCGTCACCGCGGTCGGCATCCGATTGACGGCGGGGTGATCGAGGTGACGCTGTCGGATTCGCTGGCACAAATCGGCAAGTTCGGACGCACGCGGGCGCGGGTGGCTCGAACGTCACGCTCGATCGACGACGTCGGGCGACAAGCTGTCTTCTTCGCGCGCGCCATCGCTCACATCCCGTGGGCAATTCGCAAACACCCGAAAGAAGTGTTGAGGCTGGTAGCCGAGATCAGCATGGGCACCGGAGCTTTGGCAGTGATCGGCGGCACGGTTGCGGTCGTAGGATTTTTGACTCTCGCCTCGGGCGGCACCATTGCGATCCAAGGTTTCAGCTCACTGGGAAATATCGGAGTCGAAGCGCTCACCGGATTCTTCTCCGCCTTCATCAACGTTCGTATCGCTGCGCCGGTCATCGCGGGAATCGGCCTGTCGGCCACGATCGGCGCAGGTTCGACCGCGCAGATCGGTGCCATGCGCATCAGTGAGGAAATCGACGCCCTCGAATCGATGGCGATCAGTTCGGTCCCGTACGTCGTCAGCACCCGCGTCACCGCAGGGATGATCGCGATCTTGCCGCTGTACTCATTGGCGCTCGTAGGATCTTTTCTGGCCGGAAGGTTCACCACGGTCGTGCTGTTCGGTCAGTCCTCCGGTCTTTACGACCACTACTTCACGACGTTCCTCGATCCGGTCGATGTCGCATGGTCCTTCGTTCAAGTGCTCGTGATGGCACTACTGGTGATGCTGATCCACACGTACTACGGATACAACGCGTCCGGGGGACCGTCGGGCGTGGGAACTGCAGTGGGCCGCGGGGTTCGGCTCTCGCTGATCTGCGTCGTGGCGGTGACCCTGCTCGTCTCACTCGCGCTCTACGGCGGTTCCGGCAACTTCAATCTGTCCGGTTAGGGGGACTGCGTGCACAGATACGGCTACAAGTTGGCTGCTCTGGGCTTGGCTGCGGCGGTCGTCGGGGTCATCGCTTTGTCGGTCGCGTCTTTCAACCAGGTGTTTGTCGCTCGCGTCCCGATCACGGTGATCGCGGAGCGCGCGGGGCTCGTGATGGATCCGGGCGCGCGGGTGAAGATGGCCGGGGTGACCGTGGGCTCGGTGGAGTCCATCACGCCGACTGACGACGCCACCGCACAACTGTCGTTGTCGATCGATCCCGAAGCGCTCGAATCGATTCCGTCAAACGTGGATGTGGCGATCACGTCGAACACGGCCTTCGGCGCGAAGTTCGTCAGCCTGTCCTCGCCGGAGCAGCCGAGTAGTGCGCGACTTGCCGCCGGAGCGACGATCGACGCATCCCGGGTGACCGTCGAGCTGAACACGGTGTTCGAGAAACTCACCACCGTGCTCCGGACGGTGGACCCGGGCAAACTCGATTCGACATTGGGTGCCCTCTCGACTGCTCTGCAAGGACGCGGCGAACGGCTCGGGGTCGCACTCGAACAAGCAGATTCCTCCTTGCTCGAATTCAACACTGCACGTGAGGCTCTCGATCATGTGTTGACGGATTTACCAGCCGTCACACAGACCTACCGCGACGCTGTTCTCGACTTGATGGACACACTCGACTCGCTCACGACGACGGGAACCACTGTTCTCGACGAGCAGCAGAATCTTGATCTCCTCTTGCTCAACGTGATCGGGGTCGCCCGCACCGGAGAAGATGTACTGGGAGAAAACGCCGACGGTATCGACACCGTTCTGTCGTTACTGCGGCCGACCACCGCACTGCTCGAGGAATACTCCCCGGTGATTCCCTGCATGTTCCAGGGACTGCAGGAGAGCAAGAAGATCGGCGACGGCGCCTACAACGGACAACCAGGAATCAAGATGTCGATCGGTCTGATCGCCGGAACCGAACCGTACCGATATCCCGACGACCTCCCGAAGGTCGCGGCAACAGGTGGCCCGCAGTGTATGGGCCTTCCACTGCGCGACCCGAACGTCAATGCTCCGTACCTGGTGACCGACACCGGGGTGAATCCGTTTGCGCCCGAGCGTCAGCCGAATGGTGGGCAACCGATGAACACGGTCCCGGATCTGATGAGCTACCTGTTCGGGACGGAGATCCGATGAAAGTTCGTGGGTACACCGTCAAGTTCGGAATTTTTGTTCTGGTGATGATCCTCGTCAACGCCGGGCTGATCCTCGTGTTCGGCCAGATGCGAGGTGGCGACGCGAGGTCGTACTCGGCGGAGTTCGTCAACGCCTCCGGGCTCAGAGCCGGCGACAAGGTGCGCATCGCCGGTGTGCCGGTCGGTTCTGTCGGCTCCGTCGAATTCGGTGGGAATCACCGTGCCCACGTGAGTTTCAGTGTGGATACGGGTGACACCGTGACTGTATCGACCAGAGCCGCTGTTCGATATCAGGATCTGGTGGGTAATCGATACCTCGAACTGCTCGACGATCCGGGGATCGCGGAACCGCAACCGGAGGGCGAGAGCATCCCCGTCGATCGCACCGCACCGGCACTCGACCTCGATGCGCTACTCGGTGGTTTCAAGCCGCTGTTTCAAGCCCTGGACCCGGAGCAGGTCAACGCGTTGTCGATGTCCTTGCTCGAGGTGTTTCAAGGCCAGTCCGGAACTGTGGCATCGGTGCTGGCGCACACCGGATCGATTACGAACACTCTCGCAGACCGCGACCAACTGATCGGTCGAGTGATCGGCAACCTCGACGGTGTGCTTAGCGAATTGCGCAGCCGCGGTGGTCAGTTCAGTGACACTCTCGATCACCTACAACAGCTGGTCAGCGGGCTCACGGCGGACCGGGAGATGATCGGGACTGCCGTCGAGAGTGTGAACACCGCATCAGGCACCTTCGCCGATCTCCTCGCCGGAGTTCGCCCGGACATCGCGGGAAACCTGTCGAAGCTGGACGCAAGCCTGAATCCGCTGATCGAGCAACAGAGTGAGCTCGATCGGATTCTCGCGTCCATGCCCTCGAACTACAAGCAGCTGATCCGAGTCGGCTCGTACGGGTCGTTCTTCAACTTCTATCTGTGCGGAATCGCACTGAAGGTCGACGGTGCCGACGGTACGCCGCTCACTGTCGACCTGGTGGATCAGACGACCGGAAGGTGCGCACCACGATGAGAGAGATGGCACAGAGCCAGGCCGTACGCGTGGGGGTCGTGGGATTGGTCGTCACGGCCGCCGTCGTATTGGCATCGCTCCAGTATCAGAATCTGCAGTTCCTGAAATCGGGTGTCGGGTACAGCGCGGTGTTCGCCGACGCCAGCGGTCTCGCGCCGGGAGACGAAGTCAACGCCGCCGGAGTGAAGATCGGAACGGTGGATCGGATCGAGGTCGAGCACGGACTCGCGCGCGTGGATTTCACACTGGAAGGCTCGATCGGTCTGGGAGAAAGCACATCGGCGGCCGTCACCACGATGTCGTTGCTCGGCAAGCGAGCGGTATCGCTCGATCTGGACGGTCCGGGAAGGATCGCGGTCGGCGGCGAGATCCCGGTCGAGCGAACAAGATCGGCGTACTCGCTGCCCGACGTGCTCGGTGACCTCACCACGACGGTCGAGGACATCGATCTCGACCAACTCTCCGAATCGCTCGACGCAGTGGGGCAGGTGATGTCCGACAGTGCGCCGAACCTGAGGCCGGCGCTGGACGGTGTCGCACGGATCTCCGACAGCGTCAATAGACGCGACGACATGTTGCGCACCTTGCTGTCCGATGCAAACGACGTCGCCGGGACGCTGGCCGAGCGTGGACCACAGGTCAACGCGCTACTCGTCGACGGCAACGCCTTGTTGGGAGAACTGGATCGGCGACAGGCGGCGCTGGGGGAAGTGATCACGAACATCTCGGCGTTGTCGACCCAGCTGAGCGGACTCGTCCACGACAACGAGGCGCAATTGCAGCCGGTCCTCGGCAAACTCGACACGGTTGTCGGAATTCTGCAGAACAACAAGGACAACCTTTCTCAGGGAATCGACGGTCTCGGTACGTACGTGGGCACGCTCGGTGACACCGTGGCCAGCGGCCCCTTCTACTACGCCTACGTCCAGAACCTGGTGCCGGCGCAATACACCCAACCGTTGATCAACGCGATGTTCGGGCTACCACCTGCGCCGCTACCGATTCCGGAGGTTCGATGATGGGTGCCTTACGAGTTCGCAAACCGGTGAACTGGCGCCGAATCGCCGTCGTTGGTGGAAGCGTCATCGGTGCGGCGATCGTCGTCGTGTCGGGATACCTTGCGGTGCAACATCTGCGCTACTACAACGTGACGGCCTACTTCACCTCGACGACCGGTCTGTATGTCGGTGACGACGTTCGTGTCGTGGGAGTCGACGTCGGCCGCGTCACCGCGATCGCCCCACAGGGAGATCGAATGCGCGTCGAACTGAAATTGGCGCGCGAGGTTCCCGTCGCCGAGGACGCGAAAGCGGTGATCGTTGCCCAGTCGCTGGTCTCGGCCCGCTTCGTGCAGTTGACGCCGGCGGTGACGGACGGCGCCGACGCACTGAATGACGGTGCGGAGATCCCACTCGACAGAACGGCCGTCCCGGTCGAGTGGGACCAGATCAAGGAACAGCTGGGCCGGGCTGCCGACGCTTTGGGCCCCGTCGGCGACGATCGCGGTCCCGCCGCCAACTTCCTCGACGGTGCCGGATCCGCACTGGCTGGCAACGGGGAAGCGCTGGGGCGCTCGGTGACCGAACTCTCGGAGGCTATGAGCACACTCGACGAAGGCGGAGCCGATCTGTTCGGCACCATCCGCGGCCTGCAGACCTTCACGACCGCACTCGCCGCAAGCGACGAACAGATCGTTCAGTTCCAAGGACGACTGGCAAATGTCTCGAGTGTGCTCGCCGAGAGCCGGACGCAATTGGCTCCGGCTCTCGCCGATCTGGACGCCGCCGTCGTCGACGTACAGCGGTTCGTCGAACAGAACCGAACCGGCTTGACGGAGCAGATCGCGAAGTTGGCCGACGTGTCCCAGGTATTGGTCGACAAGCGCGCAGGTCTCGAGAAGGTACTGCATCTGGCTCCGACAGCGTTGTCGAACTACTACAACGTCTACCGGCCGGCCCAAGGAGCGATGGTGGGTGTGCCCGCATTCCAGAACGTCGGCAACCCGATCGACTTGATCTGCGGCGGAATCGCCGGCCTGGCCAACGACACCTCGAAGAAGGGCGCGGATTTGTGCATCGAATACCTCGGCCCGTTGCTCAACACGATCAAGGCGAACTACCCGGACCTGAGCATCAATCCGACCCGGGCGCTCGGGGCTCTTCCGGACCAACTGGTGTACAGCGAGCCTGATCTGGAACCGACTGGCGCCTTGAGCTTTCCGATCATGCCCCCGGCGCCTGACCTGGCCGGACTGCTCATGCCGTCGACGGAACCCCGATGACTACCCGGAGGTGGGTGACAGTCTGTGTGGGGGCGAGCACCGTGCTGGTTCTGGCGGGTTGCCAATGGAGCGGGCTGAATTCGGTTTCGCTGCCAGGCGCGGCTGGGCGCGGTGAGGGGAGTTTCGCAGTCGTGATCGAGATGCCGGACGTCACGTCGATAAGTCCCAACTCTCCGGTCATGGTCAACGACGTGACGGTCGGAAGTATCAGTGCGATCGAGACCGACAACTGGCACGCACGGGTGACGGTTGCACTCGACGGTTCGGTGTCCCTGCCCGCCAATGCGACTGCCAAGATCGGCCAAACCAGCCTGCTCGGGTCCAAACACGTTGCGCTTGCGCCGCCTACCGATGTTGCGCCGGAAGGGCGGTTGTCGGAGGGATCGGTGATCCCCCTCGCGTCGGCCGGCGTCTATCCCACCACCGAGGAAGCGTTGACGGCACTGTCATTGGTCCTCAACGGCGGCGGGCTCGCTCAGATTCACAGCATCACCACGGAGCTGAACACGGCGCTCGGCGGACGGACGGATGCGGCGCGCGACCTGCTGAGTCAGATGGATACCGTGACCGAAACACTCGACCGCCAACGTGATGCGATGGTCACGACCATGGAGAATCTCGACGTCTTCGCCGGCGAGATCACGGCTCAGCGAGACGTTCTCGGTGAGGCGTTGGAGACCCTTGATCCGGCCTTGGCGGAACTCAGCGCCCAACGCGTCGACCTGACCACCGCCCTCGATGCGGTCGGCAGGTTCGGGGACGTCGGGACCGATCTGGTCGACCGGACCCGCGACGATTTGAAAGCCAATTTGAGCGCCTTGGAATTGACGCTGCAGAAGGTGGTCGAAACAGGACCGGACCTGATCAACAATTTGGGCAACCTGAGTACCTTCCCCTTCCCCCAGACGACCATCGACGACGGAATGCGCGGCGATTACACCAATCTGTGGGCGCTGATCGACCTCACGAGTAATCGCCTCCAGTCAGGTCTCGGCTTCGGTACGCCGTTCGGGGCGCCGCAAACTCCGGTGGAGAACGGAGTACTGGTCGATCCCTTGACCGCCCCACTCGGCACAGGGCAGCCCGGCCCACTTGGCACAGCGCAGCCCGCCCAGGGAGGTGGACGATGATTCTCACGAAGTTGGTGCGAAGGCAATTGACGATCTTCGCGATCCTGGCGGTGATAGGCATGAGCGCAGCGGCTATCTCGTACCTGAGAGTTCCGACCATGCTCGGAATCGGGCGCTATTCGGTGACAGTCGAACTGCCGGACGCCGGTGGCCTGTATCGGAACGCGAACGTGACCTATCGCGGCGACACCATCGGTCAGGTCAGATCGGTGCGTCTGTCTCCGGGAGTGGTACGCGCCGAATTATCTTTGGAGAGTGCGGTTCCCGTTCCCTCCAGCGGGCTCGCAGTAGCGGTGCGAAGTGTGTCGGCCATCGGCGAGCAATACGTCGACATGCAACCGAGAACCGCGGACGGACCGTTTCTGGCCGACGGAGACGTGATCGGCCCCGACGCTGTCACGATCCCGACCGAGATCGGACCGGTCCTCGATCAGGCGCAGGCGATGCTCGCATCGGTACCGCAGGAAAAGTTGCGATCGGTGATCGACGAGTCCGCGGCAGCTTTCGGAGGCAGGGGAGAGGATCTGGCTCGTCTGCTGGATTCGACCACCTCGTTCGTCGATCAGATGTCTGCTGCCACAACCCCGGCCACGACGCTCGTACAGCAGTTGGATCCGCTCCTGCAGACACAGGTGGTGACGGGCGATCAGATTCGCCAGTGGGCGTCCAGTGTCGCTCAACTCAGTGGACAGTTGGAGGTCGCCGACGGGTCCGTGCGCAATATCCTCGAGACCGGACCGGGCTTCGCGACTGAAGCCGACCTGCTGTTTCAAGGCCTCAAACCCACTTTGCCTGTGCTGCTTGCCAATTTCACCAGCACCGCTCAGGTGGCTTTGACGTACAACGCCGGGTTGGAGCAGGTGCTCGTCATCTTGCCGCCACTGGTCGCGGCACAGGAAACCGTCGTACAACGCGGGCAGGTGGACGGCGCCGCGAACGTCAACTTCCATCTCCAAGCGCAGGACCCTGCGGCGTGCTCGACCGGTTACCTTCCGGCCGATCAGCGACGGGACCCGACCCAGACGAGTGTGCCGGACACCCCGGCTGATCTGTACTGCAAAGTGCCACAGAACTCGGTCTTCGCCGTTCGTGGATCTCGGAACATTCCCTGCATGGAGGTACCGGGCAAACGAGCACCGAGCCCGGAGATCTGCCGGAGCCCCGAAGCGTACGTGCCGTCGGGGACCAATGCGCCCGGCGAGTTGTACACCGGGCCTGACGGAGTCGACTATCAACACACGGAGTTGGCTCCAGCTGACTCCGGCCCGGGGGAGGGTGAGCCGTGGCAACAGTTGCTGACGCCGACGAATCGCTGAGAGGTGAGGTGCTGGATCCGGTCGGAGGGAAGCGCGGTGTACTCACTGCCCTGGTCTGGATTGCACTCGCGGCTCTGAGCGTCGTTGTGGTCTTCGGTGCTCTGGCAGTACGATCCGACCGGGCGCGCGAGACCCAGCGTCAAGAGTACGTCGACGGTGCGGTCGCAGGAGCCCTCGCTCTGATCGACGTTCACTCCGCCACGCTCGACGAGGACCTCGAGACGCTACAGGCCCTGAGTACGGGAACCTTTGCCGACGAACTGAAGTCCGGCGAATCTGCGTTCGTCGCGTCCATCCGTGATTTTGCCGTCGATTCCGACGGTCGTGTCGACACCGCAGCCCTGGCATCGGAATCCGGAACCTCGGGGGTGGTACTGATCGCGGCATCGGCTCAGGTCGCCAATTCAGCGGGAGAGTCTTCGGCGCGAACCTACCGTCTTCGCGTCGGTGTCGATGAAGTTGACGGGCGGATACTGATGTCGAGTGTGGAGTTCGTCCCGTGAAGCGCGTGGTCTTGGCGTTTGCAGCGCTGATCTTGGTGGGAGCCGGCGGGACTCTGCTCTGGAGTCACCACCGTTCGGCAGCCGCCGAAACCGCACGTGCCGAGGTGATCGGTGTGGCGCCGATGCTCGTCGAGAATCTCTTGAGCTACAACAGCGACACGGTGGACGAGGATCTTGCACATGCTGCCGAGGGCGCAAGTGGAACATTTCAGGACCGCTTCGCTGAATTCGGATCGAAAACCGTTGCACCCCAGTCGAAGGAGCAAGGAATCAGCACGAAGGCGCGAGTAGTCGATGTCGGAGTGCTCTCCGCTGCTGCAGACCGAGCGGAATTGCTCCTGTTCGTCGATCAGATCGCGACGAGTATCGCGCGGCCGGCACCAGCGTCGACGTCGAGCCGAGTCGAGGTGACACTCGATCGAGTCGACGGCACATGGCTGGTGAGTGCCATGACCCCCGTCTAGTGAAGGTTGTCGCGGCCCGCCATGATCAGCCTGGCAGTGACTTCGAGCCGGTCTGCGATCTGCGAATAGGACTCGTAACCCATGCCGGCTCGGACAAGCGCTCCGGACCAGGAGATTTCGAGTGCTTCGAGTACGTCGGGATCGTATGACGGCCCCAGCGCCTCGATGAGCCGCTCGCGGATGTTCTTGCCGATACGTCCCCGAAGGTGTTCGACGTCGGGATCGTTGCCCATCATCGCCGTGGTCACGGCCGCGGCCAGCTCCGGTTCGTCGGAAACGAGGAGTGCGACGCTTCGAAGGACCGAGCAGACCTGCGCTTCTCGTTCCGCCTCGGGGGAGGGCTCGTGCGGTACCGCGTCGAGTCGGCGCCAGAACAGTTCTGCCACAAGGTGACTCTTGGACGAGAAATAGGTGTACGCCGTAGCCGCGGCGACACCGGCTTCCGCTGCCACCATCCGCACGGTCAGATCCGCAAACCCTTTGTCGCGCAGGACCGTGATCGCTGCCGCGGTCAATCGATCGACGGTTTCGGCTTGCTGCTGGGTCAGTCTGCGGCGAGTGGACTCGAACTTGGTCTTACCAGACATGTGTCCAGACACTACGGGATCAGACCCGTGCGAGCAAAGTGTGCGCTATCGCTGCTCGTTCTCGCTCCCGCTCGGCGTCATGTCTCGCTCCCGCTCGGCGTCATGTCTCGCTCCCGCTCGGTGGGACAGAATTTCGAACCCCCGCGATCGCTAAGTCCATGTGTTAGAACGATTTCTAGAACATGTTCGGAAACTGTGCCCAGAATCAGAGAGGCTGACGATGACGAAGTGGGACGAGACGTGCGACGTACTCGCTGTGGGATCAGGCGGCGGACTCACCGGCGCGTACACGGCAGCCCGCGAAGGCCTCGACGTCATTGCGATCGAAGCAACCGACAAGTACGGCGGAACAACGGCGTACTCGGGCGGCGGCGGAATGTGGTTCCCGTGCAACGCCGTTCTTCGTCGGGGCGGGGACGACGACACCATCGAGGATGCGCTGGAGTACTACCGATCAGTGGTGGGTGATCGTACGCCCGCCGACGTTCAGGAAGCCTACGTTCGAGGTGGCGCCGGGTTGATCGACTACCTCGAAGAGGACTCGAACTTCGAGTTTCAGATACTGCCGTGGCCCGACTACTTCGGTGAAGAGCCCAAGGCTCGAGCGAGTGGACGGCACATTGTTCCCAAGCCGATGAACGCGAACAAGCTGGGTGCCCTTCGTGATTCGCTTCGTCCGCCGCTGGCGACGGAACGGCTGGGGGAGAAGTTGCCGAAGTACCTCGTCGGCGGCCAGTCGTTGATCGGTCGATTCCTGTTGGCTCTTGCGGAACTCCCGAACGCCACCATGCACCTGAAGACCACTCTCGAGGAACTGGTTGTCGAGGACGGGGTGGTGGTCGGAGCCGTCGTCGACCGAGATGGTCGGCGTCGAACCATTCAGGCACGCAGAGGAGTGATCCTCGCCGCCGGTGGATTCGAGCAGAACGAGACCATGCGTGCCGAATTCGGTGTCCCCGGATCCGCTCTCGACACGATGGGCTGCCCCGGCAACCTCGGGAAGGCGCACCAGGCGGCGGTCGCCGCGGGTGCCGACACCGACCTGATGGGCGAGGCCTGGTGGTCGCCGGGACTCACCCATCCAGATGGGCGCTCCGCGTTTGCGCTGTGGTTCACCGGCGGAATCTTCGTGGACGACGACGGTCGTCGATTCGTCAACGAATCAGCGCCGTACGACCGCTTGGGTCGCGCTGTCATCGAACACATGCGGGCAGGGAAAGTAACCACGCCGTACTGGATGATCTACGACAACAGAGAAGGCGCAGTGCCGCCGGTGAAGGCACCCAACGTACCCATGGCCCAGACGGAGCAGTATGTGGCTGCGGGGTTGTGGAAGAGTGCACAGACACTCGAAGACCTCGCTGCCCAGATCGATGTTCCCACAGCGGAACTGGTGGAGACCGTGAAGCGATACAACGCGTTTGCGGCGACTGGCGTCGACACGGACTTCGGTCGAGGAGACACTGCGTACGACCGCGCCTTCTCTGAGGGGGCTTCGCCGCTCGTACCGATCGATCAAGGGCCGTTTCACGCTGCCGCTTTCGGCATCTCCGACCTCGGGACCAAAGGTGGTCTACGGACCGACGCGACCGGGAGGGTGCTCAAAGCCGACGGTACGGCGATTGCCGGGTTGTACGCGGCGGGGAACACGATGGCAGCGGCCAGCGGGACTACGTACCCCGGCGGTGGAAACCCGATCGGAGCGAGCATGCTGTTCAGTCACTTGGCTGCTCTCGACCTCGCGAAGCTGCCGTCTTGATCATCAGTCGCTCGTCTCGGGGATGTGGTCAGGCCTTGCCGAGTCCGGCGGCGATTCCCTTGTCCAGTTGGGTGAGCATTGCTGTACCCAACGACGAAAGCTGGGCGACCTGGCGATCGTCGAGGCCCTCGAAGAGGAGACCTTGAACTGAGGCGACGTGCGGCGGTGCGGCCGCGACCACCTTTGCCATTCCCTCGTCGGTGAGCACTGCGTTGGAGCCGCGGCTGCCACGAATGACTTCCCGTTTCACCCAGCCGGCCTTCTCCATCTTCGTGATCACGTGCGAGAGGCGGGACAGGGACGCGTTCGCGCGCTGGGCCAGTACCGACAACTGGAGCTTGTGGTCGGGGGCGTCCGAGAGTGCCGCGAGTACGAAGTATTCGAAGTGTGTGAGTGCCGAATCGCGTTGTAGTTGAGTGTCGAGTGCGGCAGGCAACCGTGTCACGAGAGCGATCAGTGTCAGCCATGCTTCTTGCTGCTCGGCTGTGAGCCACTTCGTCTGAGACTGCGCGTCGGGCTGCGCGGTCGGTTCACTCATCGGTGACTTCTCCTTCGGGTCGAGCATTCTTCGTGCACGGAGCGTGCTTGTGTACAGCGTCTCAGACGCATGTCCAGAAGAATCCTGCGGGGAATAGTTGCGGGACGCAAGTGTTGAGTTCTATATTAGGTTGAATCTTCAACTTACGACGAATGTCTATCCCGAGGAGTCCGTATGTCCACCACAACCATGCCTGCGCTGTATCTCAGCCACGGTGCTCCGCCGCTGGTGGACAGCGCGTTGTGGGTCGACCAGTTGGGGGCGTGGGCCGGCGATCTTCCGCGGCCGACGGCAATCCTCGTCGTATCGGCGCACTGGGAATCAGCACCGCTGACGATCGGATCGACGACCACGGGCACCCCGCTCATCTACGACTTCGGTGGTTTTCCCGAGAGGTTCTACCGCGCGAAGTACAACTCTCCCGGCGCTCCGGAACTCGCCGCCCAGGTTGCCGCGTTGATGCCGGACAACGAACGCGTGGTTCAGCAGCCGAATCGAGGCCTGGATCACGGTGCCTACGTGCCGCTCACGGTGATGTACCCGGACGCAGACATCCCGGTACTGCAAATTTCGCTGCCCACCCTCGATCCCGAGCGTTTGCTCCATCTCGGACAGCGCCTACGGCCACTCCGTGAGCAAGGTGTACTGATCGTGGGATCCGGATTCACCACGCACGGGCTACCGTTCCTGCGCGATCCGTCACCGGAGGCGCAGGCCCCGGGATGGTCGGCGGAATTCGACGCGTGGGCAGGGGAGAGGTTCGCTGCCGGTGACGTCGATTCCTTGATCGACTTCCGCGCTCAAGCTCCCGGGATGCCGTACGCGCATCCGACCATCGAGCACTTCGCCCCGTTGTTCGTCACGCTCGGTGCGTCATCCGATCCGGAACAGGTGCCCACCCAGGTGATCGACGGATTCTGGATGGGGCTTGCGAAGCGCTCGATTCAGGTCGCCTAGAGATTTCAAATCGCGCAGAGAATCAGGTCGCCCAGGTGGGTCAGCTTCGATTGCGAAGGAACTCGAGCGCCTGGTCGCCGTGGGTGTTGGCGCGTAGTTCACTCGAGATGACTTTGAGGACGGTGCGGTCGGTGTCGATCACGAAGGTCGAGCGTTTGACCGGAGCCAACTTGCCCAGGAGTCCGCGCTTGACGCCGAACTGTTCGGCTACCTTGCCCTCGGTGTCGGCGAGTAGGGGGTAGTCGAAGGATTGTGCGGTGGCAAAGGTGGACTGAGCTTCGACCGTATCGGTGCTGATGCCCGCTCGCGAAGCGCCCACCGCGGCGAATTCGCTGCCGAGGTCACGGAAGTGGCACGCCTCGGCGGTGCACACCGGCGTCGAGGCTGCCGGGTAGAAGAAGAGGACCAGGGGTCCGTTCTCGAGCAGGCTCGTCAGCGAGCGCGGAGTCCCGTCCTGGTCGGGCAGTGAGAAATCGGGAGCGAGTTGGCCTGGTTTCATTCGGCCGAGGTTACCCGCGCACGACGGCCACATGGGGGAGCCTGGGATGATGGAGCCATGCACGGCGAGCCCACCTCCATGTCCGCACGGTCATCCGACACCGCGATCGTCGGTGACGCGTCCGATTCCACCACGACCCGGGAGCAGTTCCGAGCTCTCGCAGCTGAGCACCGGGTCGTTCCGGTCACTCGGAAAGTGTTGGCGGACTCCGAAACTCCGCTCTCGGCGTACGAGAAGTTGGCCGGCAATCGTCCCGGCACCTTCTTGCTCGAGTCGGCCGAGAACGGTCGTTCGTGGTCGCGGTGGTCGTTCATCGGCGTCGGGAGTCCGGCTGCACTGACCGTCGTGGACGGAGAGGCGGCCTGGTACGGCAACGTTCCGGCCGGCGCTCCGGCCGGCGGCGACCCGATCGACGCGCTCGGTGCCACCCTCGAGCTGCTTCGTTCGGAGCGGCTGCCCGACCTGCCCCCGCTGACCGGCGGAATGGTCGGATTCCTCGGCTACGACGCGGTGCGGCGCCTCGAGAGATTGGGTGACTCCGCGGTCGACGACCTGCAGATCCCCGAAATGGTCATGCTGCTTGCCGCCGACATCGCCGCAGTCGATCACCACGAAGGGGCGATCACCCTCATCGCCAATGCCGTCAACTGGGACGGCACGGACGAGCGCGTCGACACGGCGTACGACGACGCAGTCGCCAGGTTGGACGCGATGACTCGTGCTCTCGCGGCGCCGGCGAAATCGACGGTGTCGACATTTTCGAAAGCGACTCCGAACTACCGCCGTCAGCGCACCACCGAGAGCTTCGGTGTCGACGTCGAAAAGTTGATCGGCGACATCGAAGCGGGCGAGGCATTCCAGGTAGTTCTCTCGCAGCGATTCGAGATCGATTGCACTGCAGCGCCGATCGACGTGTACCGGATGCTGCGAGCGTCGAACCCCAGCCCGTACATGTATCTGCTCAACGTGCCGAACGGTGATGGAGAGACGGCGTTTTCGATCGTCGGTTCGAGCCCGGAAGCACTGGTCACGGTTGCTGAGGGCGTCGCGACAACACACCCGATCGCTGGAACCAGATGGCGCGGTGCCACAGAGGAGGACGACATCCTGCTCGAGAAGGACCTCCTCGCCGACGAGAAGGAAAACTCCGAGCACCTCATGCTCGTCGATCTGGGGCGAAACGATCTGGGTCGTGTCTGTCGCCCGGGCACGGTGAAGGTGCACGACTACCGGCACATCGAGCGGTACAGCCACGTGATGCATCTCGTATCGACCGTCACCGGTCATCTGGCCGAGGGAAAGCACGCTCTCGACGCCGTCACCGCATGCTTCCCCGCTGGAACCCTCTCGGGGGCACCCAAGGTCCGAGCGATGCAGCTGATCGAAGAACTGGAACCGACCAGGCGCGGTATCTACGGCGGCATCGTCGGCTACCTCGACTTCGCCGGCGACGCCGACACCGCGATCGCGATCCGAACGGCATTGATCAAGGACGGGATTGGATACGTCCAGGCGGGCGCCGGTGTCGTCGCCGACTCGGATCCGGTGTACGAGGACACCGAGGCCCGCAACAAGGCGATGGCAGTGCTGAGCGCGATTGCGTCGGCGCACACCCTGCGCACCATCGGAGGTGACGATCAGTGAGTGAGAACGAGTCGAGTGCAGCGGAGCCTACAAGCGTTTCTCGTGGCACCGCCGTGCCGAGAACGCTTCTGCTGGCGTTGTCGGCAGCAGCTCTGTGGGGCAGCTCACGAATGACGTGGGTTCATCTGACCTCGAGCGACGGCAAGACGCTGGAGAGGACGACGGATCTCGACGGCAGCACCTGGGCGGCGGCGATGACTCCGCTCGCGCTCGCGCTTCTGGCGGCGATCGCGGCGTCGTTTGCGGTGCGAGGTTGGGCACTTCGGGTAGTCGGACTGTTGGTTGCCCTCGTCGCCGTCGCGGTAGCGGTTCCGGCAGTGCAGTTGTTGGTGTCCGGAGCCTCTGCGGACCGAGCGGTGGAGTTGGCCGAGTTGTCCGGTCACCCGGAAGACCTCTCGACGACTGTTTCGGTACTGCCTGCCTTGCTTGCGTTGGTCGGAGCGGTGGCGGCGCTCGGTGCGGCAGTACTTCTGATGCGCAAACCTCCAGTGCGAGGCGGGTTGTCGTCGAAATACGACAACCCTGCCGCGCGCCGCGAGGCCGCGGCCAAGCTTGGTCAGGGAGACAAACCTGCATCGGACGAGCCTGTGACACAACGGATGTTGTGGGATGCGCTCGACGCCGGAGAGGACCCGACAGCGACTGACGGGGACGACGGAGTTGGGGGAGACAACGGCGCGAAACCGGGGTCGTCCCACTGAGTAAGACTGAACCCTCACCTGCGTGGGTACCCCGACGGAGTAGCAAAATTTCGTCCCACTAGGCTGAGACCACCCTGATGACGTATCTCACATCGGGCTCTTGCCCAGAAAGGATTCGGGCCACGATGACCGTACTCGACTCGATTCTCGACGGGGTGCGCGCTGACGTCGCCGCCCGCGAAGCCGTACTCGACTTCGCTGCAGTCAAGGCTGCTGCGGCCGCTGCACCGCCTGCACTCGATGCTGCAGCAGCACTTCTGGAATCGAGCATCGGCGTCATCGCCGAGGTCAAGCGAGCGAGCCCGTCAAAGGGTGCGTTGGCCGACATTGCCGATCCCGCTGAGCTTGCCGCGGCGTACCAAGCCGGTGGCGCACGCATCATCAGTGTTCTCACCGAAGAGCGCCGTTTTCACGGCTCGTTGGCCGACCTGGACGCAGTCCGTAAAGCGGTCACCATTCCGGTGCTCCGCAAGGACTTCATCGTGGGGCCGTACCAGATTCACGAGGCTCGCGCTCACGGCGCCGACGTCATCTTGCTGATCGTCGCGGCACTCGAGCAGCAGGCGCTCGCCTCGTTGATCGATCGCACCGAATCTCTGGGAATGACTGCCCTCGTCGAGGTGCACACCGAGGAAGAAGCCAACCGCGCGCTCGAAGCCGGCGCCAAGGTGATCGGTGTGAACGCCCGCAATCTCAAGACTCTCGAGGTGGACAAGAACACCTTCGGTCGCATCGCTCCCGGTCTTCCGACCGAGACGATCAAGATTGCCGAGTCCGGTGTTCGCGGAACTGCCGATCTGTTGGCGTACGCCGGGGCGGGCGCCGACGCAGTGCTCGTCGGTGAAGGCCTCGTGACCAGCGGCGACCCTCGCAAGGCCGTCGCAGATCTGGTCAATGCAGGTGCGCACCCGTCCTGCCCCAAACCGTCTCGATAAATCGCTTCACCCGCCCGGCGTGCTTTGATGCACCCGGGCGGTGACCAGCGACACCGTTGGGGCAGACTGGTGGGGTGACTTCACGTACTCAGGAACCAGGCTCCGGTGCAATATTCAAGGGCGGCAATCTGCCGCCGGCCAGCGCGGGACTCACCGAGCGCTCCCACGATCCCGACGCCGGAGGCCATTTCGGCGTCTACGGCGGACGGCATGTGCCGGAAGCCCTCATGGCGGTTATCGACGAAGTCACTGCGGAGTACGAAAAGGCTCGAGCGGACGACACGTTCTTGAACGAACTCGACCGCTTGCAGCGCGATTACACCGGGCGCCCGTCGCCGATTTTCGAGGCAACGCGAATGAGCGAGTTCGCCGGCGGTGCGCGCATCCTTCTCAAGCGTGAAGATCTGAACCACACCGGTTCTCACAAGATCAACAACGTTCTCGGTCAGGTTCTGCTGGCAAAGCGTATGGGCAAGACCCGCATCATCGCCGAGACCGGAGCGGGCCAGCACGGTGTGGCATCGGCAACCGCCTGTGCACTGCTCGGTCTCGAGTGCGTCATCTACATGGGTGCTGTCGACACCGAACGTCAAGCACTGAACGTCGCACGCATGCGCCTGCTCGGCGCGGAGGTCGTTTCGGTCGAGACCGGTTCGCGCACGCTCAAGGACGCGATCAACGAAGCCTTGCGCGACTGGGTTTCCCACGCGGACAACACCTATTACTGCTTCGGTACCGCGGCAGGCCCGCACCCGTTCCCCACCATCGTTCGGGACTTCCAGCGAGTGGTCGGCCTCGAAACACGCGTCCAGGTTCAGGCACTGACCGGCCGCCTGCCCGATGCAGTCACAGCCTGCGTCGGAGGCGGCTCCAACGCAATCGGAATCTTCCACCCGTTCATCGACGATCTGTCGGTACGGCTGGTTGGCTACGAAGCGGCCGGCGACGGTGTCGAAACCGGAAGGCATGCAGCAACGTTCGCCGGCGGTACCCCTGGTGCATTCCAGGGTGCCTACTCCTACCTCCTCCAGGACGAAGACGGTCAGACCATCGAATCGCACTCGATCTCTGCTGGTCTGGACTACCCGGGCGTCGGACCCGAGCACGCTTACCTGAGCGATATCGGGCGCGCGACCTACGAACCCGTCACCGACAGTGAAGCCATGGATGCGCTGCTGCTGCTCTCGCGCCGCGAGGGCATCATCCCGGCCATCGAATCGGCCCACGCCGTCGCCGGCGCACTCCGACTGGGCAAAGAACTCGGTGAGGGCGCGATCATCGTCGTCAATCTCTCCGGTCGCGGTGACAAGGACATGGACACCGCCGCAAGCTGGTTCGGTCTTTTCGACGGCGCCTCAGGTCAGGCAGCCGCTCCGGATGATGCAGCAGACGAGAACGACAACACGGAAGGCTCGGACAAGTGAGCGAACGACCATCACGCCTCGCACCCACCTTTGCCGCCTGCAAGGCTGACAAGCGTGCCGCCCTCGTCGGTTACCTGCCTGCCGGTTATCCGACCGTTCCCGAATCGATCGACGTGTTCAAGGCGATGGTCGACGGTGGCTGCGACATCATCGAAGTCGGTGTCGCGTATTCCGATCCGGTCATGGACGGTCCGACCATCCAGCGTGCAGCCGAAACCGCACTCACCAACGGCGTTCGCCTTCGCGACATCTTCACCGTGATCGAGCAGATCAGTTCGGTCGGCGGCAAGGCCGTCGTGATGACGTACTGGAACCCGGTACTGCAGTACGGCGTCGACAAGTTCGCACGAGACCTCGCTTCCGCCGGCGGGCTCGGACTGATCACCCCCAACCTCATTCCGGAAGAAGCCGGCGCCTGGATGGAAGCATCCGAGGAGCACCACCTCGACCGGATCTTCCTTGTCGCTCCGTCCTCGACGGAAGAACGACTCGCGATGACACTCGATGCGAGTAGTGGATTCATCTACGCGGCCTCGACGATGGGTGTCACCGGCGCTCGCGACGCCGTGTCTTCGATGGCTCCGGAACTGACCGCACGAATCCGCGCGCATTCCGACATTCCCGTCGGCGTCGGATTGGGAGTTCGCTCCGGCGCACAGGCTGCCGAAATCGCGGCATACGCCGATGCCGTCATCGTCGGCTCGGCTCTGGTCTCCGCGGTCGAGAACGGCCTGGGAGCGGTTCGCTCGCTCACCGAAGAACTCGCCGAGGGCGTCCGCTCGGCTACCGTGGCGTCGTGACCTCAACTGTGGACCTGCTGGCCTATATCCCCAGCCCGCCCCAAGGCGTCTGGTACGTCGGACCGGTGGCGCTTCGCGCCTACGCGCTCTTCATCATCCTCGGCATCATCGTCGCGATCGTGTGGGGAGATCGTCGTTGGGTCGCCCGCGGCGGCGAGAAGGGGACCGTTCTCGACATCGCGATCTGGGCCGTTCCCTTCGGTCTGATCGGTGGCAGGCTCTACCACGTTTTGACCGACTGGCCCGCCTATTTCGGCGAGAACGGTCAGCCACTCGACGCACTCAAGGTGTGGCAGGGAGGCCTCGGAATCTGGGGAGCAGTGTTCCTCGGCGGCATCGGTGCGTGGATCGGCTGCCGTCGACGCGGCATTCCGGTGTCCGCGCTCGGTGATGCGATTGCGCCCGGAATCTTGCTCGCGCAGGCCATCGGTCGTATCGGCAACTACTTCAACCAGGAGTTGTACGGTCGCGAGACCACCGTCCCATGGGGCCTCGAGATCTTCGAGCGTGTGAACTCTTCCGGCCAGCTCGATCAACTGGCAGGTGTCTCCAACGGAGAAGTCATTCGGGTCGTTCACCCGACGTTCCTCTACGAAGCTGTGTGGAACGTCCTGATCGTGATCCTGCTGGTCCTCGTCGACCGCCGATTCAAGATCGGCCACGGACGCCTGTTTGCTCTGTACGTCGCGGGCTATTGCCTGGGCCGGTTCGTCGTCGAACTGATGCGCGACGATTTCGCCTACGAGATCGCCGGCATTCGCGTCAACACATTCACTTCGGGGATCGTGTTCTTCGCCGCACTGGCTTACTTCTTCCTGGCGAAGAAGGGTCGTGAGGATCCGGCTGATTTGAAGTCGAAGGACTACGTCGCTGCGGTAGCTGCCGGCGAAGCAGGAGTCGCGGCGCCAGTTACCGAAACTGATTCGGCGAAGGCCGACGCGAAAGTCGCCGACGCTGAAGATTCTGAATCCGATGCTGCTGAATCCGCTTCCAGTGAGGCAAGCGCCTCCACGGCAGCGTCGGATGAGTCGTCGGACGCGGTGAAGCTGTCGAAGAAAGACAAGCCGTGACAGGTCCCTATTCGCAGGGGGGATTCCCCGAGGATCAGGGACCGGTCTACGGCGCGCCCAATCCGTACGGATATCAGCAGCCATTGCCGCCTCCATCGATGTACGGGTTCGGAGATCCCTACGCCCCGTACGGTCGGCACCCGGTAACCGGGGAACCGTATTCCGACAAGTCGAAGGCCACCGCTGGACTGTTGCAGATCTTGCTGGGCTTCTTCGGAATCTGTGGAGTCGGGCGCCTCTATATCGGAAGTGTCGGCATCGGATTGTGCCAACTGCTCGGCATGTTCTTCGCGCTGTTCATGTCGGCGTTCCTCATCGGAATTCCATTTGCGATCGGAATCTGGATCTGGGCGTTCGTCGACGGCATCGTGATACTTTCGGGCAATGCGCGGGACGGTGCTCGCCGGCCATTGCGAGGATGAGTCGCGAGCGCGAACCGAGGAAACATGTGTGGGGGACTGGCCTCGAGAAGGTCGAACCTTCTCGAAGTCCGATAACAAAAGCTATTACGTACCGTCGTCGAATCGAAGGAAAGTACGTTGCCTAACTTGAACAAGAATCCGGAACCTTCCGAGTCGGGGGACTCGTCTGGATCACAGCCGCCGGTTCCACCGCAGTTCGGGTCGCCGTTCGACTACGACGCGACGGCGGATGCGTCGTTGACGGAAACCTCGGCACCCACCGAAAAGACGCCGTCGACGGAGACCACCGGCACCGGTCCAGGCTGGGACACGTATTCGGGAGTCGGAAACGGTCCGGGGTGGGGAAACCACCCCATCTACCCGCCGCCGACCGGAACCGAATCGACCACAGCGTTTCCCGCTGCCGATTCTGATTCCACCCCGAATCAGCCGACAGCGCCGTACACGTCGCAGGAAAGTTACGCCGCCCAGAACTATCCGGCGCCTGACTACTCGAGCCCGACCCAAACCCCGACGGACGGTCCCGTCTACGGTGCACCGGCAGATCAGACTCCGAATCCCTACGCGGCTCCGCCGCAGGGCTACCCCCAGCCGGGATACTCACAGCCGGGTTACGGTCAGCCTCAGGGGTACCCACAAGCTCAGGGTTATCCTCAGCCTGGCTACGGCCTGGTCGACCCGTCCGCACCATACGGACGTGACCCGATGACCGGTGAACCGTACTCGGACAAGTCGAAGACGACTGCCGGATTGCTGGGCATTCTGCTCGGCGGATTCGGTGCAGGACGTTTTTATCTCAACCAGCCCGGCATGGCTGTCGCACAGATCGCGGTCACTTGGTTGACGTGTGGAATCGGTGGCATCTGGCCGCTCATCGACGGAATCATGATGTTGACCGGCAGTGTGCGCGATCAGTACAACCGCCCTTTGCGTAGCTGATCGAAACGACCGTCGGCAAGTGTGACCCCCTGATGCCTCGGTATCAGGGGGTCACCGTTTTGCTCTCGCGACCTGCGGTTATGGGCTGATAAACTAGCGCACGTCGGCTGCATGTCCGCGTGGAGGTCGCCGAGTGCTGTTTTCTCGAATACCTGAACCTCGGGGCCTGTACGACCCCGATCAGGAAACCGATTCGTGTGGTGTAGCCGTGGTAGCAGACACCTCTGGACGCCACCTGCATTCCATTGTCGACGATGCGCTCGCGGTCCTGGGCAATCTCTCCCATCGCGGCGCAGTTGGGCGCGAATCCAACAGCGGAGACGGCGCGGGCATTCTGATTCAGCTGCCGACGGAGTTCTTCGACGCGGTGACCGGGTTCGAGCTTCCACCACCCAACGCGATGGGTGAGAACACCTACGCGGCCGGAAACTGCTTTCTCCCGGTGGATCAGGAAGCACGTTGGCGCGCGGTAGTTCGGATACACCGGTACGCAGCGGCAGAAGGACTGCGGATTATCGGGTGGCGAGAGGTGCCGGTCGACCGAGACTGCGTCGGAACCGTTGCCGCGCAGTGCGCTCCGTACGTCAGTCAGTGTTTTGTGACGTGCGCCGAGTCGCGAGATCGTAGTGTGGGCGGAATTGCCTTGGACAGACGAGTGTTTGCGCTCAGGAGACAGGTCGAGCGGATTCACTGTGCCAACACTGCAGTGTATTTCCCCTCGTTGTCCGCCCGAACCATCGTGTACAAGGGCATGCTGACGCCGACGCAGTTACCCGGTTACTTCACCGACCTACGCGACGACCGAATGCGAACTGCGTTGGCAGTCGTGCACAGTCGATACTCCACGAACACATTTCCGTCGTGGCCACTCGCTCAGCCGTATCGCTGCATCGCCCACAACGGCGAGATCAATACGATTGTGGGAAACAGGAATTGGATGCGCGCTCGCGAGCCGATGCTGCGGAGCACACTTTTAGGTGGGGACATCGATCGCCTGTTTCCGATCTGCACCCCGGGAGGATCCGACTCTTCGTCGTTCGACGAAGTACTGGAGTTTTTGACGCTCGGGGGCCGCAGTGTGCAACACGCCATCGCGATGATGATTCCCGGAGCCTGGGAGAACGATTCTTCGATGCCCGACGAGATAAAGGCCTTCTACCAATTTCACGGTTGTCTGATGGAACCGTGGGACGGTCCGGCGTCCGTGACGTTCAGCGACGGCATTGTTGTCGGGGCCGTGTTGGATCGCAACGGTCTTCGCCCAGGGCGATGGTGGCGGATGAAGAACGACCGTATCGTGTTGGCCAGTGAGAGCGGTGTGTTCGACGCTCCCACGTCCGAGGTGTTGGAGAAGGGGCGCCTCGAACCGGGACGCATGTTTCTCGTGGACACCGCTCGCCATCGGATCGTTTCCGATGCGGAGATCAAGTCCGAACTCGCGAGCACAGCCCCCTACCGGGACTGGGTCGACGGGGGATTGGTCGACCTCGAGGAAATCCCCGAGACTGCGCCTGCCCGAGGCGATCCGGCTCCGCTGTTGCAACGGCAGTTGCTCTTCGGATACCACGCCGAGGACGTGCGGGACATTCTTGTCCCGATGGCAAGCTCAGGATCGGAGCCGTTGGGATCGATGGGTGTCGACACGCCTCTCGCCGTTCTTTCGGATCGGCCGAAGCTGTTGTACGACTACTTTATTCAGCTCTTTGCTCAGGTGACCAACCCGCCTTTGGACGCGATTCGCGAGGAAGTCGTCACTACGCTTGGTGTCACCCTCGGCGCTGAGCAGAACTTGTTCGAAGCGTCGGCGCTGTCGTGCCGAAGGATTGTTCTCGACAAACCGGTGATCGGACCGGGGAAGATGGCGAAGGTCGCCGAACTATACGGCGCAAGAACTCCGAGAAGCGCTGTCCTTCGCGCAGGTTTCGATCCGAGGGGCAGTCTCACCGAAGGCGTCGAGAGGCTTCGTGAGTCCGCCCGAACAGCCGCCGAAGCCGGAATCGAGATTCTGGTGATCTCCGACCGTGGATCAGGCCCTGAGCAGGCTCCCATTCCGTCATTGCTCGCAGTATCAGCCGTGCACCACGATCTGGTTCGTCATGGCCTGCGGACCAAGGTTTCCCTTGTCGTCGACTCGGGTGACGCGCGCGAAGTTCATCACATCGCGCTGCTGATCGGCTACGGTGCGGCGGCTGTCCACCCGTATCTTGCTCTCGAATCTGTCCAAGCCCTCAGCGAGCAGGACGAACTTCCCGGGATAGATCCGAAGACTGCGTCGGACAACTACCTGAGAGCAACAAATTTCGGCGTGCTCAAAGTGATGTCGAAGATGGGAATCGCTACGGTTCACTCCTACACGGGCGCACAGGTATTCGAGGCCGCGGGCTTGGGTCGAGAGTTGGTCGACGAATACTTCTGCAACACACGGAGCCGGATCGGCGGGATCGGTATCACCGAAGTCGCGCGCGAAGTTCTGATGCGCCACACGGCTGCGTTCTCGTCGTCCGCAGTGCAGCATCGTCAGTTCGACAATCGTCAGTTGACCGACAGCGGACAGTACCGGTATCGCCGCGATGGTGAATTGCATGTGTTCACACCCGAATCCGTGTTCTTCCTTCAGCATGCGACCCGGACGGGGCGAAGTGAAATCTTTCGCCGCTACAGCGATGAAGTCGATCGACTGAGCGCGCAGGGCGGAACACCGCGGGGATTGTTTCGATTTCGGTGTGAGGTTCGTCCGCCGATTCCGCTCGATCAGGTCGAACCCATCGAGATGATTCTCGCTCGATTCAACACCGGTGCGATGAGCTACGGTTCCCTCTCTGCGGAGGCGCACGAGACGATGGCGGTTGCGATGAATGCTCTCGGCGGGCGTTCCAACACCGGTGAGGGCGGAGAGTCGCCGGAGCGGTTGCGTGACGACAAGCGTCGAAGCGCAGTCAAGCAGGTCGCGAGTGGGCGCTTCGGGGTGACCAGCGATTACCTGGTCAATGCCACCGACATTCAGATCAAGATGGCCCAAGGTGCCAAGCCCGGTGAAGGAGGGCAGCTTCCGGGGTCCAAGGTGTACCCGTGGATCGCGGAAACCCGGTACTCGACGCCTGGGGTCGGGCTCATTTCTCCGCCCCCGCACCACGACATCTATTCGATCGAGGATCTCGCCCAATTGATCTATGACCTCAGATGCGCAAACGATCGTGCGCGGATACACGTGAAATTGGTCAGCGCAGTCGGAGTCGGGACTGTTGCGGCAGGTGTGGCCAAAGCGCACGCCGACGTGGTGCTGATCTCCGGTCACGACGGTGGGACGGGTGCTGCGGCACTCTCGTCCATCCACCACGCGGGTACGCCGTGGGAGATCGGGCTGGCCGAAACTCAGCAGACCCTGGTGCTCAACGGGTTACGCGATCGGATCGTCGTCCAGTGTGACGGGGGTTTGCGCACGGCGCGGGACGTCGTCGTCGCCGCGTTGCTGGGGGCGCAGGAGTACGGGTTTTCCACGGCGCCACTCATCGCGGCCGGGTGCGTCATGATGCGGGTATGTCACCTCGACACCTGCCCTGTCGGAGTAGCGACGCAGAATCCCGAACTGCGCGAGCGATTCACCGGCCGGCCCGAGTACGTCGAGAACTTCTTTCGCTTCATCGCCGACGACGTACGACGGCTGTTGGCAGAACTGGGGTTTCGAAGTATCGACGATGCTCTGGGGCACGCAGACGTATTGGAAATGTCTCCGGCGGTGGCACATTGGAAGAGTCGCACGTTGGACCTCTCACCACTCTTCGACGTTCCGGCCGCGCCGGCCGGCGCGGCCTTCCAACCGTATGTACCTACTTCGAGCGAACTCGAACGCACCCTGATCAAGTTGGCTGCGAACTCCCTCGAGGACGCTCGACCGGTGCATATCGAACTGCCAGTACACAATACGGATCGAGCGGTGGGAACGAGGCTGGGCGCTGAGGTGACCAGACGCTACGGCGCCGTCGGGCTACCTGACGGCACCATCGACGTCGTGCTCCGTGGAACGGCAGGCCAGTCACTCGGTGCGTTCCTGCCACCGGGCATCTCGCTGGTCGTTGTCGGCGATGCAAACGATTACGTGGGAAAGGGGCTCTCGGGTGGACGAATCGCGCTTCGGCCGAGTGAGGACGCACCCTTCGTGGCCGAGGAGCAGGTGATTGCCGGCAATACGCTGCTGTACGGCGCTACGAGCGGTGCGCTCTATGCCAGGGGGCGTGTCGGGGAACGATTCGCGGTGCGAAACTCGGGTGCGGTCGCTGTGGTGGAAGGCGTCGGCGACCATGCGTGTGAGTACATGACCGGGGGTCGCGTCGTCATCATCGGCCCAACCGGTAGGAACCTTGCTGCGGGAATGTCGGGCGGAATTGCCTTCGTACTCGATGTGAAGGCAGAGAAGGTCAACCGCGACATGGTCGTGCTGGAGCGGCCTTCGGCGGAAGACTGTCGTCAGCTGGTCGACATTCTCGGCGAGCATTTCGCTGCGACCGGCTCGCCGGTGGCTGCGAAACTTCTCGACGACTGGGTTGGCCAGAGTCCGAGATTCACCAAAGTCTTGCCTGTCGACTACCGGAAGGTCGTGGAAGAGAACGAACTGGTGGAGCCGGCTCATGCCTGACGCACGCGGGTTCCTCAACGTGAAACGATCCGACGCACCGACCAGATCGCCCGATGTGCGTGTCGGCGACTGGGCGTCGGTATACGAGTCGCTGGATCCCGTCGTGCGAAATCGAGACGTATCTGCACAGGCCTCGCGTTGCATGGACTGCGCTGTGCCGTACTGCCATTCGGCCGACGTAGGGTGTCCGCTCGGCAATCTCATTCCGGAATGGAACGACCTGGTTCGGCGTGGACGGTGGTCCGAAGCCTCGGAGAATCTGCATTCCACCAACAATTTCCCCGAGTTCACCGGACATCTGTGCCCCGCACCGTGCGAAACGGCGTGCGTTCTCGCACTCGACGACGAGCACACGTCGGGGGGTGTCACCATCAAGCGCATCGAACAGGCGATTGTCGACAACGCCTGGGAGTCGGGTTGGTTGGGGCCGCAGGCTGCGGTAGTTCACAGCGGAAACCGTGTTGCGGTTGTCGGTTCGGGACCGGCGGGACTGGCCGCGGCTCAACAACTGACACGAGCCGGACACAGTGTCACGGTGTTCGAGCGGAGCGATCGGATCGGGGGACTGCTTCGCTACGGAATTCCTGAATTCAAGTTGCCCAAGGCCCTCATCAACCGGCGGCTGGACCAACTGACCGCCGAGGGGACCCGATTCGTCACCGACTGCGCCGTCGGAGTGAACGTGAGCGCGCACGACCTCCTGACGGATTTCGAGGCGGTAATCCTGGCGGTCGGGGCTGATCGTGTCAGAGACACCGACGTACCGGGTCGTAGTCTTCGTGGAATCCATCGTGCGATGACGTATCTGCGGGCGGCCAACCGCGAATGCGAGGGTGATGGTGCGTCGAGCATCTCGGCGCGAGGTAAAAACGTCGTGATCATCGGTGGCGGCGACACGGCCGCCGACTGCCTCGGCACGGTGCATCGCCAGGGTGCGCTCTCGGTGACGGAATTGGACTACCACGTCCCACCTCCGGCACGCCGCGATCGAGATCGCGACCCATGGCCGTTGTGGCCGCGGGTCCTGCGCACCTCGCCGGCGGACGAGGAGGGCAGTGACAAACGATTCCGATGGGCGGCGCAGGAATTTCTCGACGACGGTGGGGGTGCGGTCCGCGCAATCCGGATGGTTCCGGTAGCCGTGTCACGAGCGAAGGACGGACAACGGACCCTGGTGGAGACCGGCGACACGACGGATCTGGTGTGCGAGATGGTCCTGCTCGCTCTGGGTTTCGACGGCGTCGAAACCGCCCCGCTGCTCACCGACCTTGATGTCGGCACCGATCCACTCGGCAGAATCGAGTGTGATGTCGGGTGGCAGACCCGGACACCCGGCGTATTCGTCTGCGGCGACGCGCATCGCGGGGCGTCGCTGGTCGTGTGGGCGATTGCCGAGGGACGGTCGGCCGCACGTGCCGTCGACATGTTTCTCACAGGCGAGTCGGCGCTTCCGGCTCCGGTTCATCCAAAGGCATTTCCGCTGTTCGTGAGCTGACCAACTGAATCGAGTAAGTACAGAAAGTGCAGGTCGCAAATGCCGGATAGAAGTGCGGTGGGGTAGCGACTAGGCTCGAGCCGTGAACCGACGGACAAAAATTGTATGCACACTTGGACCTGCGACAGCTTCTGGCGACCGCATCCGTGAGCTCGTGGAGAGCGGCATGGACGTGGCGCGCCTCAACTTCAGCCACGGCGAGCATGCCGATCACGAAGAAAACTACATTCGCGTCCGCGCCGCGTCGGACGCCACCGGAAAGGCCGTCGGTGTTCTCGCCGACCTTCAGGGGCCCAAGATTCGACTCGGCCGATTCAAGGACGAGCGGACCACCTGGGCCAACGGTGAAGAGGTTCGTATCACCGTCGACGACGTCGAGGGAACGCACGATCGCGTCGGGACCACGTACAAGGAATTGGCGCGCGACGCCAAGGCCGGCGATCGACTGCTGGTCGACGACGGAAAGGTCGGCCTGGTCGTCACGTCCATCGACGGCAACGACGTCGTCTGTCGGGTCACCGAAGGCGGTCCGGTCAGCAACAACAAGGGCCTCTCACTGCCCGGTATGAACGTCTCCGTTCCAGCCCTGTCGGGCAAGGACATCGCCGACCTCGAGTTCGCTCTCAAGCTGGGTGTCGACTTCATTGCACTCTCCTTCGTTCGCTCACCGGCGGACGTCGAATTGGTTCACGCCATCATGGATCGAGTCGGGCGCCGCGTTCCCGTCATCGCGAAGCTCGAGAAGCCCGAGGCCATCGACAATCTCGAAGCCATCGTGCTCGCGTTCGACGCCGTCATGGTCGCCCGCGGTGACCTCGGTGTCGAGTTGCCGCTCGAGCAGGTCCCGCTCGTTCAGAAGCGCGCAATCCAGATTGCTCGTGAGAACGCGAAGCCGGTCATCGTCGCGACGCAGATGCTCGAGTCGATGATCGAGAACTCACGTCCCACTCGCGCAGAGGCATCCGATGTCGCCAACGCCGTTCTCGACGGCGCCGACGCAGTCATGCTCTCGGGCGAGACTTCGGTGGGCAAGTACGTCATGGAAACCGTTCGCACCATGGCCCGCATCGTCGAGGCCGTCGAGAACGAATCGACCCGTGTCCCACCGTTGACCCACGTCCCGCGCACCAAGCGCGGTGTCATCTCGTACGCAGCACGCGACATCGGCGAACGTCTCGACGCCAAGGCCTTGGTTGCGTTCACTCAGTCCGGTGACACGGTGCGTCGACTGGCTCGTCTGCACACGCCGCTGCCGTTGCTCGCCTTCACACCGCTGCCCGCGGTGCGCAGTCAGCTGACGCTGACGTGGGGAACCGAGACGTTCCTGGTCGATGCGGTGGCCACCACCGACGAGATGGTGCGTCAGGTGGACAGTGCGTTGCTCTCCCTCGGGCGGTACGTCAAGGGCGACCTCGTGGTCATCGTTGCCGGGTCCCCTCCGGGAACTGTCGGTTCCACCAACCTCATTCACGTCCACCGCATCGGTGAAGAGGACCACTGAGTGACCCACGCGAACGCGTCCACCGACCTCGGTACTCTCCTCGGTTTGTTGGATCTGGAGCAGATCGGTGAAGACGCGTTCCGTGGATACCACCCGAAACAGGTAGGTTCGCGGACGTTCGGCGGTCAGTTGGTGTCTCAGGCACTGATGGCCGCCGGGCGGACCGTCGACGGTGATCGCCCCATCCATGCGGTGAATGCCCATTTCATTCGCGGCGGAGATGTCAAGGCGCCCATCGAGTATCGGGTGGATCGTCATCGCGACGGGCGGGCGTTCGCCAACCGTCAGGTGACTGCCTATCAGGGTGAGAACGAATTGTTCGTGATGCTCGCGGCGTTCCAGGACTCCGGCAAGGGGCTCGACCATGCTGTCGAGATCCCGGATGTTCCACTTCCGGAGTCGTTGCCTCCCATCGGCGATCATCTGGTGGGGTACGAGGAAAAACTGCCGCATTTCAGTGCAGCGCTCAAGCCGATCGACATGCGGTACGCCAACGATCCGGCGTGGATCCTCAAGGGCACCGGCGAGAAACTCAACCACAATCGGGTGTGGATGCGCCCCGACGGTGATCTGCCGGACGATTCGCTCATTCACGCTGCGACGCTGGCATATTCGTCCGACACCACCGTGCTCGATTCGATTCTGACCACTCATGGTTTGTCCTGGGGTCATGATCGTATCGTCGCGGCGACGGTCAATCATTCGATCTGGTTCCATCGCCCGTTCCGGTTCACCGACTGGGTCCTGTACGCCACCGAATCGCCGGTCGCCGCAGGTTCGCGCGGTCTGGCAACCGGACGGTACTTCTCGGTGGAAGGACTGCTGTTGGCGACGGTGGTCCAAGAAGGAATGATCAGGCATTTCCCGCGTAAAGGGGAATGAGATGCGGGCCCGAGACCGAACTCGGGCCCAGAATCAAGCAGACTTGCGATATTGCGGTGAGAGTTCGTCGGCGCGGTCCCACGGAGACCAGTCGACTTCGCGTCCATCGAGTTGGGCCGCAACAACTTCCAAGCCCGCGTGCCAACCGGCGGCGTGCGCGTACGCGGACTCCTCGTCCTCCATCGTGTGGGTGAGAGTCAGCCAACAGCCGCCGGTGCCGTCCGGTGCCAGTTCCCAATGAAGAGTGTCTGCGTCCCAGAGGAATTCGAGAATTCGGTGCGGGTGGACGCTGATGACCGTCCCGCGCGTCACGTGATCTGCGGGCAGTCCGAAACGCTCGACTTGTTCCGGTGTCACCTTGAACAGTAGATCCGCGCCGGGAGTGAGATCGAAATCGACGTCCGCCGGAAACCAGGCGTCGAGGTACTCGCGTTCCGTTATCACTTTCCAGACCTTGTCCGGTGCGTGCGGAATCGCCAGTTGGAAGCTCAGTGACACCCGACCGTCATAGGTCAGGTTTATCTTGCCGTTGTCCATCGGTGCCTCCAATGCTTGGTGCCCGTGCGGTTGCCCCCCATCGTGCCATCTAATTGCACAGGATGGAATAACTGCAGGTCAGATCGTTACCTATTGATAGGTTATGTCGATTTGTCTCGTTTTGTGAGTGGCGTTCTCGACGCGTTTCGTGGCGGTGAAGCAACCGCGCGGTACGCTGACCACGCACGACTGGCGCGGGTGGGAATTACCACCGGGGAGTGCACATCGCGAGGCATCGACCGCCTGGGTGCTTCACACATCTTGTGTGAAGGGGATCCATGTCTATCGAGAATCGGCCCACCGAAAATCTGTCTACCGAAAATCTGCCCAGCCAGAACGTGGCCGCTCGAATAATCGACGGACGCGCAATTGCCGATGCTGCGCTCGCGGACCTGTCGGTGCGCACCAGGCAGTTTCGTGATGAGGCGGGGCACGTTCCTTGCCTGGCCGCCGTCATCGTGGGAGCGGACCCGGCCTCGAAGGCGTATGTACAGATGAAGGCCAAACGATCTGTCGCCGTCGGAATGACGTCGCGGACGGTCGAACTCCCGGTGAGTACAACCACCGAAGAACTGGTCGGCGTGCTGAGAGCGTTGTCGGCGGACCCTTCGATCGACGGCATACTGCTGCAACACCCGGTGCCAGACCACATCGACGAACGGGCCGCGTTCGATGCCATCTCGGCCGACAAAGACGTTGACGGCGTCACTTCGGCATCTTTTGCGGCAATGGCGTTGACCGGTGGGGGATTCGAATCGTGTACGCCGAGTGGCATCCTGCGCCTGCTCGGCGCCACAGGCGTCGAACTCACCGGAAAGCATGCTGTCGTGGTCGGCCGAAGCCCGATACTCGGATTGCCGATGGGAATGCTCCTCCTGCGTCGAGGCGCAACGGTGACATACTGCCATTCGCGAACCGTCGACCTGGCCGCCCACGTCGCCTCGGCAGACGTC
The DNA here is from genome assembly GCF_030208925.1 of Rhodococcus sp. MEB032. Lineage (NCBI taxonomy): Bacteria > Bacillati > Actinomycetota > Actinomycetes > Mycobacteriales > Nocardiaceae > Rhodococcus > Rhodococcus sp. MEB032. The sequence continues at coordinate 65,260 of NZ_JARVSY010000026.1, read as the reverse complement.
GTCATCGCGGCCGTCGGTGTTCCGGAACTGATCAAAGGGGCGTGGATCAAGCCTGGGGCAGTGGTGATCGATGCGGGGTACAACGAGGGCAACGTCGGAGATGTGGAGTACGCCGCTGCGCTCCCACATGCCGGTGCGATCACACCAGTGCCGGGTGGCGTCGGCCCCATGACGGTGGCAGTCCTGCTGGAACAAACACTGGCAGCAGCAGTTCGAGCAGCGGAAGTTCGGGCATGCAGTGAGAATCATGACAGTCGTGTTGAACCGGACCCCTCAATCGCCTCGGATCGATTGTGAGACCTCGGTTTCGAGACGGAGTATTCATGCGCCCCGCGATAACCGAATTACCGCGTCGAGCACCGCTGCGCTGGAATGGCTGAGCTGAGCGCGCAATTGGGTATTCGACAGTCAGCTGTGTGCTTTGGGGATGTCGATCATCAACTGGGATGGTGGATCGGATGTCGATACGGTGTATGCCGGACGGATGTCGACCGTGCCGACAAACGACTGCAGGATCGCACTGTTCCTGGCTGCACTGTCTATGCGCGTGATGTTTCCGCCCTCGTGAGACACGGAGTTGAGCGACGAATCCGATTGGACTCCCATCAGGTCGACTTGAAGTATCGATCGACTTCCAACGTCCACGACTGTGCTGTCACCCGCTCGTATTGCTTCACTGACGTATTCGGTTTTCCAGAACACAGATCCGCTTCCGTCGAAGCGATAGGTGATGCGGGTGAAATCATCGTGATCGATCACGTCGATCTCGGTCACATCGACGCGCGGAGTCGGTGAAGGGACCTCCGTGTCGTTCGGGAACGGGGGAGGCATGGAGATCTCGGTGGATGGGGCATCGATCGGGGGAGAGCCGACCTGAAGGGTGCCGGTTTGTGTTGCAGCATCGAGCACGGCCTGGGTGGAAGATTCGCCGGCAGTGCTGGATTCGCCGGCAGTATTGGATTGGCCGTCTGTTTGACACCCGGTGAGCAGCGCGAGAATCGATATGGCTCCGAGCAGAGCAATCAGCCGGTGACCGTTCATGGATCGAATCTAACGGCGGTCGATCTGGGGTACAGCCGAATGCCGAAACCTTGCGGTGCGGCCAGCTGCGGCAGGTGGTGCCCTCGGTGAGACTCGAACTCACACTGGACGGGTTTTGAATCCGTTTCCTCTGCCAATTGGGATACGAGGGCTTGTTGCGATGACTACATTAGAAGATGCGATTTCAATGTCAAACACCGGTACCCTCTAATCGTTCGCGTCTCGTGTCGGGGCGGTTCGATGGAGGAGGATGGTGGCCATGAATTCGCCGCAGCCGCAAGGCAATCAGCTCGCACCCCGTCGTGTTGTCGTCGCTGAAGACGAGGCGTTGATCCGCATGGATCTGGTCGAGATGCTCCGCGAAGAGGGCTACGACGTCGTCGGTGAGGCCGGTGACGGGCAGGTTGCGGTGGAGTTGGCCGAGTCGCTCAAGCCTGATCTGGTCATCATGGACGTGAAGATGCCCAGGAGAGACGGCATCGACGCCGCTTCGGAGATTGCCGCCAAGCGGATCGCTCCTGTTGTCATTCTCACAGCGTTCAGTCAGCGCGAGTTGGTCGAGCGCGCACGCGATGCCGGCGCCATGGCTTACTTGGTCAAGCCGTTCTCGATCAGTGACCTCGTTCCCGCTGTCGAATTGGCGGTCAGTCGTTTCCGCGAGGTGACGGCGCTCGAGCGTGAGGTCGCTGATCTTTCCGACCGGCTCGAAGCACGCAAGCTGATCGAGCGAGCAAAGAGTGTTCTGATGGTTCGCCAAGCGCTCACCGAACCTGAGGCGTTCAAGTGGATTCAGCGCGCCGCGATGGATCGGCGCTCCACGATGAAGGCGGTCGCACAGGTCGTACTGGAAACTCTGGGCGGTGAACCGGACGCTTGAGCAAAGTGTCCGGGTTACCCGGTTGCTGCGTCGACCGTCGAAACGTCGCGCAGCGCTACAGCCGTGTAAACACTGTGCACCTTCAGATAACAGTCAGGTCACAGGGCTTTCTTGAAGGATCGCGAAACGGTTCCAAGGTCTAGCGTCTGATCCCACAGCGAGCGCCAGTTCGGGTGGCGCGAGCACCGGCTGATCTTAGGAGCGTGGGATGGCTAGACGAACACTTGTGCGTACTGCTGCAGTTCTCGGCGCGGCATCACTGGCACTTGCAGGCTGTAGCTCGGACAAGTCGGATGACTCGTCTTCGAGTGGCTCTACGTCCGGCGCTTCTGCCGCGACGACATCCGTCACGACTGATTGCACCCCGGAGCAGGCCAAGGCCGGCGCCACCCCGTCCACGGAAGCACTGCGCATCGGCACGCTTCTTCCCGATACAGGCAGCTTGTCGTTCCTCGGGCCGCCGATGGTCGCGGGCACCCAGCTGGGAGTCAACGACGTCAATGCAGCCGGAGGCGTTCTCGGCCAACCGGTCCAGCTGATTCCCGGCGATTCGGGTGACACCACAACGGACACCGCCAATACCACCGTCGACCGCGAATTGGCTGCAGGCACTCAGGTCATCGTCGGCGCCGCGTCGTCCTCGGTCTCGCTCAAGGTGATCGACAAGATCGCCAGCGCAGGCGTCGTGATGTTCTCGCCTGCCAACACCTCGGACCAATTCGTCTGCTACCCAGACAAGGGCATGTACTTCCGCACCGCTCCGACGGACGTACTGCAGGCTCAGGCCGTCGCACAGCTCATTTCGGACGACGGTGGTCAGCGCGTAGCGATCATGGCCCTCAACGACCCGTACGGGACGGGTCTGGCGGACAACATCGAAAAGAATCTGATCGATTCGGGTGTCCCCTCCGATCAGATCGAGAAGATCATCTACGACCCGAACGCGCAGTCGTTCAACTCCGAAGTCGATCAAGTCAAGAACTTCAATCCGGATGCAGTGGCACTGGTGGGCTTCGAAGAGTCGGCGAAGATCATCACGCGCATGCACGAAGTGGGCATCGGCCCGTCGGACGGAATGGCGATGTACGGCGTCGACGGCAACATGGGCAACGCTCTCGGCGAATCCGTGGCGAAGCCGTTGCTCGACACCATGCAGGGAACGACGCCCCTGACGGACGTCGGAGCTGCCTTCCAGGATCGTCTGAAGGCTGTGAACCCCTCTCTGATCGACTTCAACTACGCCGGAGAGTCATACGACGCGGTGGTGATCTCAGCGCTCGCTGCCGAGCAGGCGAAGTCGACGGCCGGTACCGACATCGCAGCCAACATCAACAGCGTCACCGAAGGCGGCACCAAGTGCACGTCCTACGTCGAGTGCCTGCCGTTGGTGAAGGCGGGAACCGACATCGACTACGACGGCATCACCGGTGAGTTGGACTTCAACGATTCGGGGGAGCCGTCCATCGGTTCGTACGGAAAGCTCAAGTTCGGCCCTGAGAACACCCTGACCACAGAAGGATTCGTGGTGGTGGGCAAGTAAGCAGCCAAGGAGAATGGGCCAGGGTCTCGCGACCCTGGCCCATTCTCGTGTCTGTCCTACTTCTCTTTGCTTCCGGCAAGCGTTCCCAAGTACAGCTCGATCACTTTGGGGTCGTTCATCAGATTGGCGCCGGTGTCGGTGTACGCGTTCTTACCCTGATCGAGTACGTAACCGCGGTCGCAGATCTGAAGGCAGCGGCGCGCGTTCTGCTCGACCATGATGACCGAGACACCGGCAGCATTGATCTTCTTGCAGCGGATGAACACCTCGTCCTGGAACATGGGGGACAGGCCCGCGGACGGTTCGTCGAGCAGCAGCACCGACGGATCCATCATCAGGGCCCGGCCCATCGCGACCATCTGGCGTTCGCCGCCGGAGAGTGCGCCGGCCTTCACCTTTCGTCGTTCACTCAGAAGAGGGAACAGTTCACTCACGAAGGCGAATCGTTCCGCGAATGCCTTGGGCCGCAGATAGATGCCCATTTCGAGGTTTTCTTCGATGGTCAGAGTCTGAAAGACGTTCTGTGTCTGAGGGACGTACCCGACTCCCTTCTGAACGAGGACGTGAGCGGGCGCAGACGTGATGTTGTCCTCGCGTAGGGTGACCGACCCTTCGCGTACCGGTATCAGTCCGAACAGTGATTTCAGGAGTGTCGATTTGCCTGCGCCGTTCGGTCCGATGATCCCGACGATTTCCCCTTCCTTCAGGAAGAAGTTGCATTCACGCAGGATGTTGACGCCGGGAATGTAGCCCGCGACGAGGCTGTCGGCGCGGAGCAGGGCACCTGCCGACAGTCGCTGATGCTCCTCGGCCGTCGCGGCGAACTCTGCAGGCGTGAGTGAACGTGCGTGGTTCTCGCTCATGGCTTCTCGTGCCTTCCGCGCGGTTCCTCGGGACTCGATTCCAGCGTCGCGGCGAGATCGGCCGGAAGGTTGTCGATGTCGGGTTCCGACAGGTCCCCGCCCGTCTCGAGGGTTTCGACCTCGGCTTCAGCCAGGGCGGCGGCCAGAACGGCCGTCTCGCCCACCGGATTTCCGTTGTCGTCGAACTCGAGGGCCTGGTCATGGTGGCTGCCCAGATATGCGTCGACGACGGCTGTATTGGACGAGAGTTCGTCCGGGGTGGATTCGGCGATGACGCTGCCCTGCGCCATGACCACCACCCAATCGCTGATGTCTCGGATCACGTCCATGTCGTGCTCGACGAACACGACGGTCATTCCGTCGTCGCGCAATGACTTGATGTGTCCGAGCAGGCTTTGCGTCAGAGCAGGATTGACCCCCGCCATCGGTTCGTCCAGCATCACCACCGAGGGCGAGGTCATGAGTGCGCGAGCCATTTCGAGCAGTTTGCGCTGCCCACCGGAGAGTGAACCGGCGAGGTCGTCGGCCTTGGTGTCGAGTTTGAATCGTGCGAGGAGTTCGTTGGCGCGTTCGGTGATCTCGCGTTCCTGGCCTTTCCAGATCCACGGGACGAGAGATGCAAAAATGCGTTCACCACGTTGGCCGGTGGCACCGAGACGTACGTTGTCCAGCACGGTGAGTTTGGAGAGCGCCTTGGTCAACTGGAACGTCCGTACCACTCCTTTCCTGGCTACCTGGTGGGGATACATGCGGCCCAGCGATTGACCGTCCATCGACCACGTACCGGTGTCCGGCCGGTCGAATCCGGTAAGGAGGTTGAAGAGCGTCGTTTTTCCGGCACCGTTTGGACCGATCAGACCCGTGATGCACCCTCGTTGAATCTCGAGGTGATCGACGTCGACGGCCTTGAGACCGCCGAACGTCCGCGAGACGTTGTCAGCGACCAACACCGGGTCGGGTTTCGCCGATCCGGGAAGGTGAGGAACGTCGGCAAAGATCTTTGCTCTGGTATCGGCGTCAAGCATTGAGTTGCACCTCCCGCTTGTTACCCAGTATTCCCTGCGGTCTGAAGACCATCAGGAGAGCAATCATCAATCCGAGCAGGACATACCTGGTGGCCCCGACCTGTTGTTCGGTCAGCGAGAGCAGCGGATTCTCGCCGGAGATCGCCTGACGCAGCAAGGCATCAGGGATGGCGAGGAGGAACCAGAACAACATTGCGCCGACCACCGGGCCGAATACCGTTGCCGCCCCGCCCAGAATCAGTGCGCCGAACGCGAAGAACGTCTGCGCGGTCGAGTAGAAGTCCGGGTTGATGGACTTGGTCTGCAAAGCGTTGAACACCCCGGCCAGACCACCGATCACGCCGCCGAGAACCAGCGCCTGCATCTTGTACACGAACACGTTCTTGCCCAACGATCGCGCTGCGTCCTCGTCTTCGCGAACCGCCTTGAGGACGCGCCCCCACGGGCTGTGCGTCAACAGGTAGACAAATCCGCACAAGATCAAGACCAGGGTCCACCCCACGACCATCGACCAGAGGTCGTCTCCGTAGAACTTCACGCCGAGAAACGAGTATTGCTTGGCCGAGTCGAACGGGCTCAGTGCGGTGAACGGATCTGCGAAACCGAAGAGGCCGTTGGTGGAACCGGTCACCGAATCCGACGCGGTCGAGCGGAAGATCAGACGCAAGATCTCCGAGGCCGCGATGGTGACGATGGCGAGATAGTCGGCGCGCAGACGCAGCGTCGGAATACCGAGCACGAGCGCGAGAAGGCCGGCTGCGGTGAGTCCGACGAGGATGCCGAGCCAGAGCGGCTGGTCGTAGGTCACGGTCATGATGCCGACGCCGTAGCCGCCGAGAAGGGCAAAACCGATCTGACCGAAATTGAGCAGTCCGGCGTAGCCGAAGTGCAGGTTCAACCCGATTGCCAACAGTGCGTAGAAGATTGCCGACGGCCCGATCAGCTGGGCGAAGGAAACCTGGAAAGCTCCCATGATGTCCATGTTCGTCACCCGATCCTTTGTCTGGATCCGAGGATGCCCTGGGGGCGAACCACGAGGATCACGATCAAGACGAGAAGTCCGCCGATGTATTTGAGGTCTGGGTTGATGATGAGCGTCGAGAGTTGGACCAGAAGTCCCACGATGACGCAGCCGAGTAGCGCCCCGTACGCGGTTCCCAGACCACCGAGGGTGATTCCGGCGAACATGAGCAGCAACAGTTTGAAGCCCATTTCCCACTGGACGCGTCCGCCGAGTTCGGAGATGCCGAACAGCACACCGCCGAGGGCGGCCAATCCGCCGCCGAGACCCCAGACGAACATGATCACGCGCTCGACGTTGATTCCGGACGAAGCGGCGAGGTCACGATTGTCGGAGACGGCACGCATGGCCTTTCCGATGCGAGTCTTCTGCAGAAGCAGTGCGACGCCGACCAGGACGACCAGACTGACGATCATGACTATCGCGTTGGCGTCGGTCAGTGCGATCGGGCCCCAGTTCTTCTCGACCTGGCCCTGGTAGTCGTCGAACGGTTCGGCGCGGTCGGAGAAGAAGATCAGGATCAAGTAGCGCAATGAAATCGCGAGGCCGATCGAGACCACCAATTGCGCGATCAACCCGGTCTTGCGCTTACGCAGTGGTTTCCAGACGATTCCGTTGGTCAGCAGGCCGATGCCGATGCCGACGAAGATCGCGAGGATCGTGGCGGGAATCAGCGGAACGCCGAAGGACGTGTTGATCACCCAGGCAGCAACGGCTCCCAACGTCACCATCTCGCCGTGAGCGAAGTTGGTCAGGCCAGTGGTGCCGTAGATCAGGCTCAAACCCACACCGGCGATCGCGATCACGAGGCCGAACCGCAGACCGTCGACCGTCGTGCGGATCAGCTTCTCGCCGAAGCTGACATTCGAGGCGGTACGTACCTCGCCGAACGAGAAGATCACGGTGTTCGCGCGGCCGGCCACCACCTCGCGTTCGACAGCGGCTTGCACACTGACCCCGTCGGGAAGTGTGTCGGCAACGATCTCGAAGGTGTAGGTGCCCGGTGCCACGGCCAGTTCCCAACGGCCGTTCGATGCCGATTCTCCGGTGGCGACTTCCGTGCCGGAAGAATCGAGTGCACGCACGGTGACGCCCTCGAGGCGTGTGCCGCCGTTGTTGAGATTGCCGCTGACGGGGACAGCGTTGTCGGGAACCGGTGCTGTCGGTGGCGCGGATGCTGTCGGGGTCGGCGGTGTAGGGGAAGTGGTCGGTTCCTGAGCCGAAGCAGTTCCGGCCAGGCTGAGTAATGCGAAGAACGTCAGTAATGCAAAGGCCAGTAGTCGGCTGAGTGTCGCGAGGGTCTGCCGTTTCACTACGGGTGGGGCCACGTACGTCCTCCGAGCGGGTCGGGAATAGCGCGTCTGGACAAAGTGCCGCGCAGCAGAGGGATTGTTTCGCTGCTGCGATTTCCGGACTCTAACGGCTCCGTTCGCTTCAGATGGGGTTCTGAGATTTCCGGGATGTTTCGGTTCCGTATCGAAGGCGAAGGCTGCATCAATTGTCCGATTCTTGTGTCTGTTCCTGCGTAAACAACGGCGAAGGCGTCGATGTCGGTCGCGATCCCTAGACTGATGAACCGTGAGCCCCGCAACCACAACTCGGTCCAGCACGTCCACCGCTCCAGCCGGCACCACCGGCAAGGCGGACGATCGCCCTCTTCTGATGCTTCTCGACGGGCATTCGTTGGCGTTTCGCGCCTTCTACGCGCTGCCTGCAGAGAACTTCAAGACACACAGTGGGCAGGCCACCAACGCGGTGTACGGCTTCACGTCGATGTTGATCAACCTTCTTCGTGACGAGCAGCCCACCCACCTGGCCGCGGCCTTCGACGTGTCGCGTCAGACGTTTCGCGCCGACCTGTTCCCCGAATACAAGGCGCAGCGCGCGAAGGCTCCTGACGAATTCAAGGGCCAGATCGACATCACCAAGGACGTTCTCGGCGCGCTGGGCATCCCGGTCATGGCCGAGGAAGGTTTCGAAGCCGACGACGTGATCGCCACCTTGACCACGCAGGCGGAGGCCCTCGGATACCGGGTTCTCGTCGTGACCGGTGACCGTGACTCGCTGCAACTGGTGACCGACAACGTCACTGTGCTCTACCCGAAGAAGGGTGTCTCGGAGCTCACCCGATTCACGCCGACGGCCGTAGAGGAGAAGTACAGCCTCAGCCCGGCGCAGTATCCCGATTTTGCTGCACTGCGCGGCGACCCGAGTGACAACCTCCCCGGCATCCCCGGCGTCGGCGAGAAGACCGCCACCAAGTGGATCCGTGAGTACGGCGACCTGCAGGGACTGGTCGACAACGTGGACAAGGTCCGCGGCAAGGTGGGCGACTCACTGCGGGAGAACCTCGCGAACGTCCTGCTCAATCGTCAGCTCACCGAAATGGTTCGCGACGTTCCCTTGCCGTACACGCCCGAGCAGTTGGTGTTGGCCCCGTGGGACCGCGAGAAGATTCATGCGTTGTTCGACGATCTCGAGTTCAAGGTTCTCCGCGATCGACTGTTCGCGACCCTGTCGTCGTCCGAGCCCGAAGCAGAGGAAGGGTTCGAGGTCAGCGGCGACGCACTCGCCCCGGGTGCGGTTGCCGCGTGGCTCGACGCCCACGCACGAACCGGTGAGCGTCACGGCGTGACGGTGCTCGGAACCAGAACTCCGTTCGCCGGCGACGTCACTGCACTCGCGATCGCGGCCTCCGACGGTGAATGTGCATACATCGCGGCGTCGACGGCAACACCGGAAGACGAAGCAGCTCTCGGTGATTGGCTCGCCGACGCATCGCAGCCGAAGGCGCTGCACGAAGCCAAGTGGGCGATCCATGCTCTGCGTGGGCGTGGTTGGACGCTCGGTGGACTGACCAGCGACACTGCTCTGGCCGCGTACCTCGTCCGGCCGGGCCAGCGCAGCTTCAATCTCGACGACCTCTCGCTCCGCTACCTCAAGCGTGAACTGCGCGCCGAAACATCCGGCCAGGAACAGCTTTCACTGCTCGACGACACCGAGCAGCTCGATGCCGAAGCGGCCGAGACCGCGATGCTCAGCGCTCAGGCCGTTCTCGACTTGGCAGCTGCACTGGACACCGAGTTGGAGTCGATCGAATCCAAGTCGCTCCTCTCCGACATGGAACTGCCGTTGACGATCGAGCTCGCTCAGATCGAGGCCACCGGCATCGCCGTCGACAGCGCGCATCTGCACGATCTTCAGAGCCGTTTCGCCTCCCAGGTCGCCGACGCAGCAAACTCGGCCTACGAGGTGATCGACAAGCAGATCAACCTGGGTTCGCCGAAGCAGCTGCAGGTGGTCTTGTTCGAAGAACTCGACATGCCCAAGACGAAGAAGACGAAGACGGGCTACACCACCGACGCCGAGGCGTTGCAGGGTCTGTTCGACAAGACAGGACACCCGTTCCTCGAACACCTTCTCGCGCACCGTGATGCGACGCGTATGAAGGTGACCGTCGACGGTCTTCTCAAGGCCGTAGCCGAAGACGGACGCATTCACACGACGTTCAACCAGACGGTTGCCGCGACCGGACGTCTGTCGTCGACCGATCCGAACTTGCAGAACATCCCGGTGCGAAACGACGCGGGGCGCGAGATTCGCGACGGATTCGTAGTCGGGCAAGGGTTCGACGTTCTACTCACTGCCGACTACAGCCAGATCGAAATGCGCATCATGGCGCACGTATCAGGCGACGAGGGACTGATCGAGGCATTCAACACCGGTGAGGACCTGCACAGCTTTGTCGGCTCGCGCGCATTCGGTGTACCGATCGAAGAGGTGACTCCAGAACTGCGGCGCCGGGTCAAGGCGATGTCCTACGGTCTGGCCTACGGGCTCAGTGCCTACGGATTGGCGTCGCAGCTGAAGATTTCGACCGAAGAAGCGAAGCAGCAGATGGATGCGTACTTCGCTCGTTTCGGCGGCGTGCGGGATTACCTCCACGCGGTGGTCGAGCAGGCACGTAAGGACGGCTACACCTCGACGCTCTACGGTCGTCGTCGCTACCTGCCGGACCTCAACAGCGACAACCGTCAGCGTCGTGAGGTTGCCGAACGTGCTGCCCTCAATGCGCCGATCCAGGGCACTGCGGCCGACATCATCAAGGTGGCGATGATCAACGTGCAGAAGGCTCTCGCTGACGCCGGATTGAAGTCGCGCATGCTGTTGCAGGTGCACGACGAATTGGTGCTCGAAGTGGTTGCCTCCGAGTTGGAGGAGGTCACCGCGCTGGTCAAGGACAAGATGGCCACAGCCATCGAGCTGTCGGTACCTCTGGATGTTTCGGTGGGAACCGGTCGAAGCTGGGACAGCGCGGCTCACTAGGCAGCAACGAAAAAGGCTGGGCCGGAATCGACTTCGATTCCGGCCCAGCCTTTTCACGCTATTCAGCAGATGCGGTCTGCTCTGCGATCTGCTTGCGGACCTCGTCCATGTCGAGTGCCTTGACCTGAGTGACGAGCTCCTCGAGCTGAGCGGCGGGAAGCGCGCCGGCCTGGTTGAACACGAGTACGCCTTCGCGGAAGGCCATGATCGTGGGGATGGAGCGGATGTTGGCGGCCGCTGCGATTCCCTGCTCGGCCTCGGTGTCGACCTTGGCGTGAACGACGTCGGCATGCTTCTCCGAAGAGGCTTCGAACGTCGGTGCGAACTGGCGGCACGGGCCGCACCAGGAGGCCCAGAAGTCCACGAGGACGACGTCGCTGCCGTTGATCGTTTCGTCGAAGTTCTGCTGGGTGAGTGTCTGGGTGGCCACAGGGGTCCTTTCCATTGTGCGGGCTGTTGGTGTGTGCAACGCCCCGGAACCGCTGATTCTTCCCTGAGCCGATTTCAGCTTGCGTTCTCGGTCGCCCGAAACGTCCGGCGGTAGGCCTGCGGCGTGGTGCAACGCAGACGAATGAAGTGCTGGCGAAGCACGGCACCGCCGCCGAATCCGACGCGTTCTGCGATGACGTCGACGGAGAGGTCGGAATTCTCGAGGAGATGTTGGGCGGCCAGTACTCGCTGATCGCTGAGCCAGCGGGCGGGGGTTGTTCCCGTTTCCGCTTGGAAACGGCGCGCGAACGTGCGCGCGGACATGTTCGCGCGGGCTGCGACCATGCCCACAGTGAGGTCGAGGGCGAGGTTCTCCGTCATCCAGTCGAGGAGCGGGGCAAGGGTTGCACTCGGCGTCGAGGCGAGGGGAGTGGCAACGTACTGGGCTTGCCCACCGTCACGATGGGGCGGCACCACCATCCTTCTCGCGATGCCATTGGCAACGCGAGAACCCTGTTCTTTTCGGACGATGTGCAGGCACAGGTCAATTCCTGCCGCGGTGCCTGCGCTGGTGAACACCGGATCTTCGTCCACGTACAACACGTCCGGATCGACCTTGGCTTCCGGATACGTCTGGGCAAGCCTCTCTGCATGCCGCCAATGCGTCGTGCATCGCCTTCCGTCCAGTAGTCCAGCCGCCCCGAGGACAAACGCTCCGGTGCACAGACTCGCCACCTTGGCGCCCCGGGCTACGGCCTCGTTGAGTTTGACCAACAGGGGATCGACACTCGAGTCGGGACTCGGTGAGCACATGTACGCGTCGCCGGCGTCGTAGGTTCCGCCGGCGGACACGACGATGAGATCGGCGTCGTCGAGAGAATCGAGGTTGTACGGAACATCGATGTTGTACCCGAACCGCGTTCGGATCGGACCCGGAACTGCGGCGATCAGAGAGAAGTCGTACGTGGGGAGGCCGTCGTCGGATCGGTCGAAGCCGAAGACTTCACATGCGACGCCGAGTTCGAACGCTTCGGTCATCGGCATCAGTGGGACCACCACTTTCGCGAGCATCTTTCGAGTGTGACAGAAAAACAGGAAAGTGGCAGAAAATCGTCCAAGTCTGGCTTTTCTGCCACTACTGCCACGTGGGACATTCCGTCAGGCTGGACACATGGCAATCATCGTCGTCAGCGTCTTGGTCCTACTGGTCCTGAACGTACTAGCTCTTGCCGGCCGAACGCCCGACACTCGTCACGACGTCAGTCCGCACGGAGACTTCACCCTTTGAGGGCAAGTCTGGCCTTTCAATACACCGCAGCTGCGGTGGTGTGGGGAGCCAGTTTCCTCTTCATGAAGATCGGGCTCGAAGGTCTGTCCTTCACGCAGGTAGTTCTGTGGCGCTTGGTCTTCGGTGCGCTCGCGCTGGTTCTCGTGTCAGCGGTCGGCCGGATCGGCCTACCGAGGGACTTTCGCGTCTGGAAACACATGGCTTTTCTCGCAGCGACACAATGCATCGTGCCGTGGCTGCTGTTCAGTTGGGCGGAGCAAAACATGTCTTCGGGACTCGCGAGCATCTACAACGCCACCACGCCACTGATGACTATGGCTGTCTCCCTTGCCTTTCTGCCGGGGGAGACGCTGACGCGATACAAATCGCTGGGGTTGCTTCTCGGATTCGGTGGGGTGCTGATCGTATTGGCGCCGTGGAATCTCGGCGTCGGCGGAAGTGTCAGTTCTCAGGTCGCTTGCCTGGGAGCGACTGCCTCGTACGGGATTTCGTTTGTCTACCTCAGACGTTTCGTGCTTCCTCTCGGCGTCGACACCCGCACGGTCGCGCTATTACAGATCAGTATCGGTGCATTCGTGATGGTTTTGGCCTCACCGGTCATCGCGAATACACCGATGCACCTGACGCCGGCAGTTGTCCTGTCGATGATCGCTCTGGGCGCACTGGGGACCGGGCTCGCATTCATCTGGAACACCAATGTCGTTCAGGGGTGGGGGCCGACTGCGGCGTCCACCGTCACTTATCTCAGTCCAGTGGTGGGCGTCGCTCTCGGCGCAATAGTCTTGAACGAAAGCGTTGGCTGGAATCAGCCGGTTGGTGCACTCGCGGTGATCGCGGGAATCCTGGTGACCCGACGTGCAACCCGATCTGTCACAGCGGCGGCGTCAGTAACCATTCCGTCTTCTGTTCGCCGTCCCAGCGCCTGATCGCGCCGCAGCGCCCTTGAATCACGTCGGTTCCCAGCAGGGCGATGGCTTCACCCAGACGTGCAGGTTCGACGCGTCGGGCGAGCGTCACATGAGGCGTCCACGCGCCGGGCTCGACGTGGGCGGGAAGCGCCGTCGAACCAACGGTTGCCTCGGCTATTTCTCGGTGCAGGTGAAGGAGTGCGCGCGAAGGAATGACCGAGCGCGCCAAGACCATCTGCTTGCCGCCGAACACGATGTAGCCACCGAGTCGGACCTCGAAGTCAGGGGCCGAGAAGCGCCGCTTCAACAGTTTGTCGATCTCCGCGGGGATCTCACGGGCGACGAACAGTGTGATGTGCGGACGGTTGGACGGGCTGTGATGAGAGGCCTGACTTGGTAAACCGGCGTCGGCGAGAAGCTGCCACTGTGCTCGGACTTCCGACTCACTCACTGGATCGAGGAGCAATTCCACCGACTGGACCATGGTGAGCAATGATTGCCTGATGACAGGTGCGAGCGCAATCGGTACTTCGGCCATGCGGCTGGGACTCATGCACGGCGACGGAATCGGCCACGAAATCGTCCCGGCGACACGGCAGATCGTGGATGCGGCGTTGTCAGCGGTTCATGCTCCGCCCGTCGAGTGGGTCGAGCTTCCGCTCGGGAACACGGCCATCGACAGCCACGGCACACCGATTCCCGACGAGACCATCGATTCGTTGGGGCAGCTGCAGGGTTGGATTCTCGGACCCCACGACAGTGCGTCCTATCCGGAGAGGTTTCGCGGACAACTCACACCCGGCGGCGTCATCCGGAAGAAGTTCGAGCTGTTCGCGAACATTCGGCCGGCAGCGGCGTTCCCCGGTGTCAAGGCAATGGTCCCCGACATGGATCTGGTGATCGTCCGCGAGAACACCGAGGGGTTGTACGCGGATCGGAACATGGCAGTCGGCAGCGGCGAGTTCATGCCGACGCCCGACATCGCGCTGGCCGTCGGTGTGTTCACCCGCGCTGCGTGTGAACGGATCGCACGCACTGCCTTCGCGTTGGCGTCGCGACGGCGCAATCACGTCACGATCGTCCACAAAGCCAACGTCCTCACACTGACCACCGGCCTGTTCCGTGACGCCTGCCGAACAGTCGCTGCGGAGTACCCACACGTAGTCGTCGACGACGAGCACGTCGACGCGATGGCGGCGCACCTGGTTCGGCGCGGCGGCGACTTCGATGTCGTGGTGACCGAAAACATGTTCGGCGACATCTTGTCGGATCTGGCGGGCGAGCTGTCCGGTTCACTCGGAACCGCGCCGTCGATCAACGCTTCCGAGACGCAGGTCATGGCTCAGGCTGCGCACGGTGCCGCACCCGACATCGCCGGGAAGAATCGGGCGAACCCGACGGCACTGTTCCTCTCGAGTGCAATGATGCTCGACTGGCTCGGTCATGCGCGTGGCGATCGGTTGTTGTCTGCGGCAGCACGCCGGATTTCAGAGGCCGTTCGCACGACCATCGCGTCGGGCATCGCGACCGCCGACCTCGGCGGTTTGGCATCGACCAGCGAATTTTCCGAAGTCGTGTACGCACACACTCTGCGTCGCTGATTCTTGTACGACAGGCCGGAATCTTGCGAAGTCGGCGACGGTGGAACTCCTGCCGTAACCTACCGTTCGACTGAATTTCGGATGGACGTTGCAAGTGCGGCGATCGACGAGTGGAGAGCAGAGTCGTGGTCGATGAAAACGCACGGGCACCAAGGCCACGTGGCGTGAGTTATGGCTCGAGCAGTGGTGGGCGTATCCGTGCCAACGTGGTGCGAGTCTTGTTGGTGGGCTTGATCGTCGCACTGTGCGGCGGGTGTGTGACCAACAACGAGGGCCTCGTTCCGGAGGGGCCGCCACTTGACATCCAGAAGGTGCCCGAGATCGCCGCCCTGTTGCCCCCGAACGTCAGGGAGTCGGGCAAGCTGCAGGTCGGGGTCAACATTCCTTACGCACCAAACGAATTCAAAGATGAGAATGGCAAGATCGTCGGCTTCGACGTCGACATCATGAACGCAGTGGCGACTGTGCTCGGGGTCGAAGCTGTCTATAATCAGGCCGACTTCGACAAGATCATCCCCGCTATCCAGTCGGGAAGCTACGACCTCGGCATGTCTTCGTTCACCGACTCCAAGGAGCGGGAGAAGTCGGTCGACTTCGTCACGTACTACAGCGCAGGTATCCAGTGGGCTCAGCGGCCGGACAATCCCGTGGACCCGAACAATGCGTGTGGGTTGCGAGTGGCGGTACAGACCACAACTACCGAGGACATCGACGAAGTACCCGCCAAGAGCGAGGCATGCGTTGCTGCGGGCAAGCCGCCCATCGAGAAGATTAAGTACGACAGTCAGGACGACGCGGCCAACGCACTCATCCTGGGTCGAGTCGACGCGTTGTCCGCTGATTCACCGGTGACCGGCTACGCGATCAAACGGAGTAAGGGGCGGATGGAAGCTGCGGGTCAGCCCTTTGATTCCGCGCCGTACGGCTGGCCGATCGTGAAGGGTTCCGCCCTCGGTCCCGCCCTGCAGCAGGCAATGCAGTACCTGATCGACAACGGTGTCTATCAACAGATCGCGCAGACCTGGAGTGTCGAGGCCGGCGTCATCGAAGTATCCAAGATCAACGGCGCGGAAAGCTGATGAACATGACAACAACTGAGACTGGCGATCCGGCGCCGATCAAGGCGATCCCACTGCGCAGACCGGGCCGATGGGTCGCAGCAGTCGTGGTGGTGGTCCTGGTAGGGCTCTTTATCTACGGTTCGGCGACCAATGAACAGTTCGGCTGGGCGACTTACCGCCAGTACCTCTTCGACGCTCGAATTTCGAAGGCCGCCTGGGTCACCATTCAACTGACAATTCTGTCGATGGCAGCCGCGATCGTTCTGGGCATCGTCCTCGCGGTAATGCGGCTGTCGCCGAACCCGGTGCTGAAGTCCGCTGCCTGGGTGTATTTGTGGGTCTTCCGCGGCACGCCCGTTTACGTCCAGCTCGTCTTCTGGGGTCTCTTCCCCTCCATATACAAGAGCATCGATCTCGGCGTTCCGTTCGTCCATCAGTTCGTGCATTTCGACATGCAGGATCTCCAGGCGGCGTTTCTCTTCGCAGTCATCGGACTCGCATTGAACGAGGCGGCGTACATGGCCGAAATCGTCCGTGCAGGTATCGCCTCGGTCAACGAAGGTCAGACCGAAGCGTCAGTGGCTTTGGGAATGACGTGGGGCCAGACGATGCGGCGAACGGTCCTTCCCCAGGCGATGCGGGTGATCATCCCACCGACCGGCAACGAATTGATCAGCTTGCTCAAGACGACTTCGCTGGTGACCGCAGTGCCGTTGAGTACCGAACTCTACGGACGAGCGAGAGACATATCCGGGGCAAATTTCGAGCCGATCCCACTCTTGATGGTCGCGGTTACGTGGTACCTCGCAATGACCAGTGTTCTCATGGTCGGCCAGTACTACGTCGAACGCCACTATTCGAAAGGGTCGACGAGGACGCTCACCACTCGCCAGCTTCAGGCACTCGCCGACGCACAGGGCAAAGAAACGGTAGTGGAGACACTCCCGGATATTCCAGGAGGAGAACGCAGATGACACCGATGGTCAAGGCAGACCGGGTCTGTAAGAACTTCGGCGCGCTCGAGGTTCTCAAAGGGGTCTCACTCGAAATCGATCCCGGCCAAGTTCTGTGCCTCGTCGGGCCGTCCGGGTCGGGCAAGTCGACGTTCTTGCGCTGCATCAATCACCTCGAGCAGGTCAACGCCGGCCGACTGTACGTCGACGGCGACCTGGTGGGCTACTCGGAGAAGAACGGAAAACTGTACGAACTTCACCCGCGAGCAGCGGCCAAACAGCGCCGCGACATCGGGATGGTGTTTCAGCACTTCAATCTGTTCCCGCACCGCACCGCTCTCGAGAACATCATCGAAGCGCCGACGCAGGTGAAGCGCGTCAGTAAGAAGAAGGCTGTCGAACGAGCGAAGGACCTCCTCGATCAGGTCGGGTTGAGCGCCAAAGCCAACGCCTACCCGGCCCAGTTGTCGGGTGGTCAGCAGCAAAGAGTTGCCATCGCCCGCGCTCTCGCGATGGACCCGAAGCTCATGCTGTTCGACGAGCCGACGTCCGCGCTCGACCCCGAACTGGTCGGTGAAGTTCTCACCGTGATGAAGCAGTTGGCCAAAGAAGGTATGACGATGGTGGTCGTCACCCACGAGATGGGATTCGCCCGCGAGGTCGCCGACCAGTTGGTGTTCATGGACGGGGGAGTTGTGGTCGAGGCAGGCGAGCCGCGGGAACTCCTGGCCAATCCTCAGCACGACCGGACCAAGGCTTTCCTGTCGAAGCTGCTGTAGCCGTCAGGGTTTGACGGCGCTGAAAATTGCAGTGCCCGGAAAGAGTTGGCCGCGCAGGGGACTCCACTGTCCCCATTCGCGGTCCAACCACTCCGGCCATTCGGGCTCGATGATGTCGCGCACCTGAAGTCCGGCGGCGACGATCTCACGAACCCGGTCGCCGATGGTGCGGTGATGCTCGACGTAGGTGGGGACTCCGTTGTCATCGACCTCGACATACGGGGTGCGGTCGAAGTAGGGGAGGGTCGCGGTCAAGCCTTTCGGCCCGGGATCGTCGGGGAAGATCCATCGAATCGGATGGTTGACGGCAAAGACCCACGATCCGCCGGGACGCAGAACCCGGGCGACTTCGTTCATCACTCGCTGCGAATCGGCAACGAACGGGACGGCGCCGAACGCGGAACAGACGATGTCGAAACTCCCGTCGGCAAACGGCAGGAGTTCCGCACTTGCCTGAATCAACGGGACTGCCGGCCCGCCGGCATTCATCGCGTCCTGCCCGCGGGCGAGCATCCCCATCGAGATGTCGAGACCGACGGCCCGAGCACCGTGTCCGGCGAGCCATCGGGCGCACGGCGCGGAGCCGCAACCCACTTCCAATATGTCTTTGTCGACTATGTCGCCGAGCAAGTGGTGATCGCCCTCGTGCAGCCCTTCGGGGCACCAGACGAATTCACCTTCCGCGCTGTTCACGCCCAGAAACTCGCCGTGGGTTCGGTGGTAATCGTCGGCGTCGGCGTCCCACCACGCACGGCTGGCGCGGTCGCTGGCACTTGAATCGACACGGACTCGGCCGACGCCGCTGGTACCGAGAATGGAATTGGCAGCGGCATGGCGCTCGTCAGACATGAACAACACAGTAGAACGGGTGATGCGGGCGCAGGGTACCCGGGTTTGCCCGGCAAGATAGCCGACGCGTAGTCTTACTCACGCGAGTGTCTGTCATCCGACCGATTGTCTATACGAGATCTTTACCAAGGTCTCGGAATCAGTCGGACCGAGGGAGCTCGCGGTGCGCTTCCGCGGTGTGGAATGTGATCCGGTATTCGGTTGTTCGTTATTGATGCAGCTGGGTACTTCGATCTAGTACTTCACAAAGTACTTCCAACATTTGTACGCCACAGTTGCGCATCTCGTCCGACAAAATCCATCAACCGACCACAACTCGTCCGGAGCAATTCAACATATGCCCTCCACAACCGTCACCTCGCCGCAGGTTGCCATTAACGACATTGGCTCCGCCGAGGACTTCCTCGCCGCCATCGATGCCACGATCAAGTACTTCAACGATGGCGACATCGTCGAAGGAACCATCGTCAAGGTCGACCGCGACGAGGTTCTGCTCGACATCGGTTACAAGACCGAAGGCGTCATCCCTTCTCGTGAGCTCTCCATCAAGCACGACGTCGACCCCAATGAGGTCGTCTCCGTGGGAGATGCGGTCGAGGCTCTCGTCCTCACCAAGGAGGACAAAGAAGGTCGACTGATCCTGTCGAAGAAGCGCGCTCAGTACGAGCGTGCCTGGGGCACCATCGAGGAGCTCAAGGAGAAGGACGAGGCCGTCAAGGGCACCGTCATCGAGGTCGTCAAGGGCGGCCTCATCCTTGACATCGGTCTTCGTGGCTTCCTCCCCGCTTCGCTCGTCGAAATGCGTCGCGTCCGCGACCTCCAGCCGTACGTCGGCAAGGAGATCGAGGCCAAGATCATCGAGCTCGACAAGAACCGCAACAACGTGGTCCTGTCGCGCCGCGCATGGCTCGAGCAGACTCAGTCCGAGGTTCGCAGCGAATTCCTGCACCAGCTCCAGAAGGGCCAGGTCCGCAAGGGCGTCGTGTCCTCCATCGTCAACTTCGGTGCATTCGTGGACCTGGGCGGCGTAGACGGTCTGGTTCACGTTTCCGAGCTGTCTTGGAAGCACATCGATCACCCGTCCGAGGTTGTCGAGGTCGGCACCGAGGTCACCGTCGAGGTTCTCGACGTCGACCTGGACCGCGAGCGCGTCTCCCTGTCGCTCAAGGCAACACAGGAAGATCCGTGGCGTCAGTTCGCCCGCACGCACGCCATCGGCCAGATCGTGCCCGGCAAGGTCACGAAGCTGGTTCCGTTCGGTGCATTCGTGCGCGTCGAAGAGGGAATCGAAGGCCTCGTTCACATCTCGGAGCTCGCTGAGCGCCACGTCGAGGTTCCGGACCAGGTTGTCGGCGTCGGCGACGATGCACTCGTCAAGGTCATCGACATCGACCTCGAGCGTCGTCGTATCTCGCTGTCGCTGAAGCAGGCCAACGAGGATTACAACGCCGAGTTCGATCCGTCCAAGTACGGCATGGCCGACTCGTACGACGAGCAGGGCAACTACATCTTCCCCGAGGGCTTCGATCCCGAGACCAACGAATGGCTCGAGGGCTTCGACAAGCAGCGTGAAGAGTGGGAGAACCGCTACGCCGAGGCTGAGCGTCGCCACAAGATGCACACCGCTCAGATGGAGAAGACCGCTGCAGACGAGGCCGCTGAGGCTGCCACCGCTGCTGCCGGCTACTCCTCGGAGACGGCTGCTGCAGACGACGCCGAGGCTCCGGCTGCTGCCGGCTCCGCTCCGGCCGAGTCCGCTGGCGGATCGCTTGCCAGCGATGCACAGCTCGCCGCACTTCGCGAGAAGCTGTCGGGCAACGCATAAGGATTACCGCTTGATCTGATCAGGCGAGATCTGTGAAGAACCCCGCCCCTGCACGTGCAGGGGCGGGGTTCTTCTCTCTGCCAGGTGTCACTTGCGAGCGAAGAATCAATTCAGTGAGTGAACACAAAAATGACCGGCACCGAAGGGTTGCCGGTCATTTTGTACTTCGTGAAGAGAACTCAGTTTGCGGGAGCAGGCACCCAGTAGGTGGCGGTCGCTTCGGCTGTGCGCTTACGCATCGACGCGAAGCTGTGTCGGCCTTGGCTCACGAGCATCGTGAACCACGTACGACGGTGCTCTGCCAGGGCAAAAGCAACTTCGGGAAACTCTATGCAGTGCACGCCGTTCGGCATTCCGAGGCGGTGCTGACCGTGATGGTCGCGATCTGCTCGCATGGCGTCCACTTTCTCGAGAAGGTGCAGGTACAGGTGCGTTCGCTAGAACATAACCGCACGGTCACCGAAATTGTGGTATTTGAGCCTCGAACGCCCCGGCGTGTTCGATCAGTAGGCGTGTCTGAATCTCTCGGGCGCGGAGATGAGAGACTGTCGAGTGTGTTGAGAGTTGGCCTCACTGGAGGCATCGGAGCCGGTAAGTCGACAGTGTCGAAAATCCTCAGCGAACTGGGAGCCGTCATCGTCGACGCCGACCTGATCGCCCGAGAAGTGGTCGAGCCCGGTACTCCGGGACTTGCCGCTCTGGTCGATGCATTCGGCGACGGGATTCTGTCCGAGGACGGCAGCCTCAACCGACCCGCGCTAGCGTCGTTGGCGTTTGCCGACGACACGTCACGCGGAACTCTCAACGGCATCCTCCACCCACTGATCGGTGCGCGGACGATGGAGCAGATTTCGTCTGCGCCGTCGGATGCAGTGCTCGTTCAAGATATTCCGCTGTTGGTCGAGGGTTCGATGGCGCCGGCATTCAATCTGGTCGTCATCGTCTACGTCGACGAGGAGGAACGAGTTCGACGCTTGGTGGGCTCGCGCGGCATGCCTGAATCCGACGCTCGTGCGCGCATCGCAGCGCAGGCAAATGACGATCAGCGTCGTGCTGTTGCCGACGTGTGGCTCGACAACAGCGGAGAGCCGGGTTCACTCGACGACGTGGTCCGCGACTTGTGGGCGAATCGACTTGTTCCCTTCGAGAAGAACCTCCGCGAGGGCACGGTAGTGCGCGCACTGCCCGAGCTGACTCCAGCCGACCCGTCGTGGCCGGCGCAGGCCGAACGAATCATCGGCCGGTTGTCGTTGGCGTCCGGTGACCGCGCGCGCCGTATCGATCACATCGGATCGACCGCAGTGCCTGGTCTCGATGCCAAGGACGTGATCGACATTCAGATCACTGTCGAGCACCTCGGCGTTGCCGACGACCTCGCGGAAGATCTGGCCGCTGCCGGGTTCCCCCGGATCGAGCACATCGTCGCCGACGACCCGAAACCGTCGTACCTCGGTGGCGAGACCGATCCGGCGGTGTGGGCGAAGCGGATCCACGGGAGTGCCGATCCAGGGCGCCGCGCGAACATTCACATTCGGGTGGACGGTTGGCCAGGTCAGCAGTTCGCGATCCTCTTCCGCGACTGGCTTCGCGCCGATGCGTCGGCGCGTGCCGAATATGCCGAACTCAAGGTCAAGGCAGCCGAGAGTGCCGCCGGCATCGACGACTACGCCGCTGCGATCGACGCCTACCTGGGTGTCAAGACGCCGTGGTTCGACGCCGCTTTCCACCGGGCATGGGAGTGGGCCGAGAAATCAGGCTGGTCCCTCTAACCACTCAGCGCCACGTGACCGGCATGCCCACCGAGGTGAGCCAGGCGTCGAGATCGTGACCGTGGGCGGCGATGCCGTCGATAGCGCGGGCCGCGTTCAGCATCGCACGCTCTGACGTCTTCGGGTCGAGAATCCCGGCGGTGTTCGCCTCGAGCAATTCGTCGACGTCGAGCAATTCGACGCTGCGTCCGGTCTGCACGATCAGGTCGAGGTAGTGGTCCTCGGACGTCCAGACCTGGTCGCCGCGGATGAAGTCGCCGATGTCGACATAGAAATCCCAGTCTCGGATGTGTTCCGGGGTGAAGTGCAGGATCGACGCCCGAATTCCGAGTTCGGGAATGATCCAGGACTCCAAGTAGTGAAACCGGGGATGGTCGGCGTGGCGCGCCATGTACAACCCCCACGGTTCTTCGCGGTAGTGCTCGACCGGGCGAACGAAGCCCTTGGGATCGACGTTGGTGCGAGCTGCGATGTCGAAGGTTTCGACCTTCGGCCGGTGAATGTGGGGACGTTCCTCGCTCATGGTCGAAGAACCTACCGCCGAACTGCATTTTCGGCTGAACGCGGACGAGCGGGCATTGTGTCGGTAGGTGCGCTTACCCTGGTTTCATGGCGTTTGCTTCCGAACATCCCGTGGTCGCGCATTCCGAGTTTCGGCCGGTTGGTGACATCGAGCGCTCAGACGCGCGCTTCGAGGTCGTCAGCCCGTACGAACCGGCAGGCGATCAGCCGGCAGCTATCGCCGAGCTGGAGAAACGGATCAACGAGGGGGAGAAGGACGTAGTCCTCCTCGGTGCGACCGGTACCGGTAAGTCGGCCACGACTGCGTGGTTGATCGAGAAGCTGCAGCGCCCAGCTCTGGTGATGGCTCCGAACAAGACTTTGGCGGCTCAGCTCGCGAACGAGCTTCGGGAAATGCTACCCAACAACGCGGTCGAGTACTTCGTCTCGTACTACGACTACTACCAACCCGAGGCGTACATCGCCCAGACGGACACCTACATCGAGAAGGATTCGTCCGTCAACGACGATGTCGAGCGGCTGCGCCACTCGGCGACGTCCAGCCTTCTGTCACGACGGGACGTGGTCGTGGTGGCCTCGGTGTCGTGCATCTACGGCCTCGGTACACCGCAGTCGTACCTCGATCGCTCGATTCAGCTGGACGTCGGTGTGGAGGTGCCGCGGGATGCGTTCCTGCGTCTGCTCGTCGACGTTCAGTACAACCGCAACGACATGGCGTTCACGCGAGGTTCGTTCCGCGTGCGCGGCGACACGGTCGAGATCATTCCGTCGTACGAAGAGCTGGCGGTCCGCATCGAATTCTTCGGTGACGAGATCGAGGCACTGTACTACCTCCATCCACTGACTGGTGACATCGTTCGCCAGGTCGACACGGTTCGTATCTTCCCGGCGACGCACTACGTCGCCGGCCCTGAACGCATGGAGCGTGCCGCCAAGGACATCGAGGCGGAACTCGAAGAGCGACTCGCCGAGCTCGAAGGCAAGGGCAAGCTCCTCGAGGCTCAGCGTCTGCGCATGCGTACGCAGTACGACCTCGAGATGATCAAACAGGTCGGATTCTGCTCCGGCATCGAGAACTACTCGCGCCACATCGACGGCCGTGGCCCTGGAACTGCCCCCGCAACCTTGATCGACTACTTCCCGGAAGATTTCCTTCTGGTCATCGACGAGTCGCACGTCACGGTTCCTCAGATCGGCGCCATGTACGAGGGCGATATGTCGCGCAAGCGAAACCTGGTCGAGTTCGGATTCCGGCTACCGTCGGCAACAGATAACCGCCCTCTGACTTGGGAAGAATTCAGTCAGCGGATCGGTCAGACCGTCTACTTGTCGGCGACACCAGGTAAGTACGAGTTGGGTCAGTCCGGCGGTGAGTTCGTCGAGCAGGTGATCCGCCCGACCGGATTGATCGATCCCGAGGTCATCGTCAAACCCACCAAGGGACAGATCGACGATCTCGTTCACGAAATCCGCGAGCGAGCGGAACGTGACGAGCGTGTGCTGGTCACGACGTTGACCAAGAAGATGTCGGAAGATCTGACCGATTACCTGCTCGAACTCGGTATTCGCGTCCGCTACCTGCACTCGGATATCGATACGCTCCGGCGAGTCGAGTTGCTCCGTCAGCTCCGCCTGGGGGAGTACGACGTGCTGGTCGGCATCAACCTCCTGCGTGAGGGACTCGACCTTCCCGAGGTGTCGCTGGTCGCGATTCTCGATGCCGACAAAGAAGGTTTCCTACGTAGCTCCACCAGCCTCATTCAGACGATCGGCCGAGCGGCTCGAAATGTATCCGGTCAAGTGCACATGTATGCGGACAAGATCACCGCTTCCATGGCGCAGGCCATCGAGGAAACCGAGCGACGACGCGAGAAGCAGGTCGCCTACAACGAGAAGATGGGCGTCGACCCACAACCTCTACGCAAGAAGATCGCGGACATTCTCGATCAGGTGTACGAGGAGGCAGAGGACACTGCGGCGTCCGTGGACGTCGGTGGTTCGGGTCGCAATGCGACGCGTGGTCGGCGTGCGCAGGGTGAGGCCGGTCGTGCGGTCAGTGCGGGTGTGTACGAGGGGCGCGACACCAAATCGATGCCTCGGGCCGAATTGGCAGATCTGGTCAAGGAACTCACCGATCAGATGATGAACGCTGCACGTGACCTTCAGTTCGAGTTGGCTGGGCGATTGCGAGACGAAATCTCGGATTTGAAGAAGGAGCTTCGAGGAATGGACGCCGCGGGTCTCAAGTAGGTCGCCTCGC
The DNA here is from genome assembly GCF_030208925.1 of Rhodococcus sp. MEB032. Classification (NCBI taxonomy): domain Bacteria; kingdom Bacillati; phylum Actinomycetota; class Actinomycetes; order Mycobacteriales; family Nocardiaceae; genus Rhodococcus; species Rhodococcus sp. MEB032. The sequence goes on along the minus strand of NZ_JARVSY010000026.1, from coordinate 40,323 downwards.
GTGCGTTCGTGCTTTCGACCGCTACGGTTTCAGGTATGGATGCACAGACTGCAGGCAAGACCGCGCGGACTCTCGAACTTCTCCATTCCTTGGCGTACTTCGTCCCGGAGACGGAGAAGGAACTTGTCGGCGTCGGGTTGGAGCCTGGCCGAATGGTGTACTTTGCCGGGCGATCAGCTCCGCTCGGCGCTCCACCCGCGACTGTCGTCACGGCCACCTTCTTCAACTTCAATCCTGAATTGATCGCCAGTGTCATCCCACGTGCCTGGGAATTGGCAAGGCCCACAGAGGTTGTCGCCGCGCGGTATCGGGCAATCGACGCGGCGTACGTCCGCCTGTTCGGTGCAGACGTGACAGGATCGGCGGACATGGCCGAGGCCGCCGAACTCGTGTCGATCGCTGCCCAGAACATTCCTGGAGTGGACGGCCGCCCTCTGTACGCGGGTTGGGCGTCGCTCGACTGGCCGGCCGAGCCGCACCTGCGTTTCTGGCACGCGCTGACACTGCTGCGTGAGTATCGCGGTGACGGCCACATTGCGGCCCTTCAGACCGCGGGATTGAACGGCCTGGACGCGTTGATCACGCACACCGCGACGGGAATCGGGTTTCAGCGCAAATTCGCGCAGACTCGTCGCGGATGGTCGCAGGAACAGTGGGACGAGGCCGTCGAGAGTTTGAAGGACCGCGAACTGCTGCATCGTTCGTCCGGTGCGCTGACCGAGGACGGGCAGGACTTGCGTGACGTCGTCGAAGACCTGACGGACGACCTCGCTTTGGCTCCGTGGGATGCGCTGGGTGAGGAGGGTGCCAAGCGGTTGCTGGAATTGGCGACGCCGTGGCGTACCGCCCTGGTCGAGCAGGAAGTATTTCCGGCGGCGCTGTTCGGGCCCCGCTTTGGCAAACTTCGCTGAGTGGTCACCACCGAACAAATGTGTCTGTGACGAAGAATCACATTCACTGTGGGCTTGTGGCGTGTACTGCAAATAACACTATCCGCGGCACAATCCCGCTAATGTCAGCGCAGCGGTTGTCGAGCGGGCGCAACAGCGTTGCGCCCGGTGCCGGCCGTACCGTCCGTCCCGTAACCATGGAGGAATGAATGAGTGCCTACCGGACCGTTGTCGTAGGAACCGATGGCTCCGAGTCGTCACTGAAGGCAGTCGACAGAGCTGCCGCCATTGCCAGTGGCTCGGACGCTCAGCTCGTCATCGCGTGTGCGTACTACCCGGCTGATCCCAAGGACGTGAGCGCTGCCGCTGATGCGTTGGGTAACGAGGCCTACCAGGTCACCGGTTCCGCTCCGACCTACGAGATCCTTCGCACCGCTCGTGAGCGCGCACATGCCCAGGGGGCAAAGGATGTTGTCGAGCGCGCCGTCGTCGGCGCTCCCGTCGAATCGCTTCTCGCTTTGCTCGACGAGGTGAAGGGCGACTTGCTGGTCGTCGGAAATCGCGGATTGAACACGTTGACCGGGCGTCTACTCGGATCGGTGCCTTCCGATGCCGCTCGCAAGGCGACGTCCGATGTCCTGATCGTGCACACCGTTCGCTGAACTACCGGCAGTAGTCGGCCTCGGCCGCATCGACGAACACTTCAGCCAGCTGATCGGCGCTGGGGGGTGTTGTCGATGCGGCCGAGCCGTTTCCGGAGGTGACCATTGGTTCGCTTGCTCCGTTCAGCGATACCGCCCGCAGATTCGCGATGATCATCGCTCGATCCGTTCCGGCCGCGAGCTGCTGGCAGACGCCGTCACCGAGCGCCTGCAACATGTCGTCGGAAAAGGCGGGCGTGACCCCGGTAGACGCAAGCGCCGCCCGCAGCCGATCTGCCTCGTCTACCGGTTTTTCTGTCGGTGCGGCAGCAACAGCAGCGATGTCGTCGCTGCCGGCAGCAGCCGTCGAACTCGAATCATCCTCTGAGCAACCGGCTGTCACCGCCGCAAGCATCCCGACGCCGATCACCACGCGAGCGATCTTGCGGATGGGTGCGGCGGAACTTGCGGGCAGGCCAAGCACGAGGGGTCATTCCTTCAGTCGTCGACACAAATTGGAGTGACACCACCATTCGTGGTGTCACGCACGAACCTACTCCGTGATGCTCACGAATCGAAGGCCAACTCTGCTGCTTCGACGCCGTCGAGAACCGAGGGGAGCGACTCGACGTGAATGATGCCGAGCCTCTGGGTAGCGCGGGTCAATGCGACGTAGAGGTCGTTCATTCCGCGTGGTGACTCGTCGAGAATGTCGGCAGGTTCGACGATCAACACTGTGTCGAACTCGAGTCCCTTGACGTCCTTGACGGACAGGACGCTTACGGTGTCACTCGCAATGCCCGCCAGATCGGCAACGACCTCGGAACCGGCGATCACTGCGGTGATACCGGGATGCGACTCGGACTCGATGCAACGGCGCACGGTCGATTCCAATTCTTCGGCCGTGGTCTTGAGCGCCCACGGCGCGAATCCGCTGTCGCGTACCGACCGGGGCACGGATTGCTCCGGGTCGATCTCTTCGAGCACACGGTGCGCGACATCCATGATCTCCGAGGGAGTTCGGTAGTTGACGGTCAGTTCGGTGAGCTTCCAGCGCTTGGCGACGTAAGGCTCGAGAATCTTCTGCCAGGACGAAGTTCCCGCGGGATCACCGGTCTGAGCTGTATCGCCGACCAACGTCATCCAGCGATTCGGTATGCGCCGCATCAGCATTCGCCACGCCATTTCGGAGAGCTCTTGGGCTTCGTCGACGATCACGTGACCGTAGGTCCAGGTTCGGTCGCCGGCAGCGCGTTCTGCCGTGGTCTGGCGCTGGCCCTGATCGTGGCGTTGGGCGAGTTGGCTGGCGTCGATCAAGTCGTACGCCATCAAGATCTCGGGATCCATCTCGTCTTCGAGATCCTGTGGTGCAGACCCGGTGAGGATGTCGAGGGCGCCCTGGGCGTCGGCGATCTGCGCGCGCCATTCACGTTGTGCGCGTTCGCGTTCGGCGGCGTCGTCGACGCCGAGAATCTCGGCCAGTTCGTCGAGCAGGGGAGCATCGGCCGCACTGAAACCCGGTCCGACGCTCTGCAGAAGCTCGTCGCGTTGGGCGTCGTCGAGTTGCGGCGCTGCCTTGGCCAACCTCGCCGGCGACGTCCACAGTTCCGCGAGGATTTGCTGCGGCGACAATTCGGGCCACAGCTTTCCGATGGCGGACATGATGTCAGGGTCCTCACGCATCTCGTCGCGAATGTCGGCGATGTCGTCCCGACTGAGGAGTGACCCACCGTCGACGAGGTTTCCGCCGATGAGTTCGGCCATCTGCAGTGCCAACGCCTCGATGACTGCTGCCACGAAGATCGGGCGCGCCAGGTTGTGTGGGCGACGCGACGACCGAGCACGCCCGCGCGCCTTCGTGACAGTCTTTCGATCCAGCTTCAAGTCGTACGTGTCGAATCGAAGGGTAATCGGCTTCGACGGAACTTCCTGCCGATCCCGGACGGCGTTCTTGAGCACGTCGAGGATCGCGAGGGAACCCTTGATCTCACCGGCGGCGAGGGAATCCGTACGAGTCGCACGCACTCCGGGGTACAGGTCCCCGATCGTCGAGAGTAGAACTCCGGTCTCACCGAGTGAAGGAAGGACCTGGCTGATGTAGTCGAGGAACGTCGCGTTCGGCCCGATGATGAGAACACCGGCCTTGGCCAGTTGCTGGCGGTAGGTGTAGAGCAAGAAGGCGGCACGGTGAAGGGCGACTGCGGTTTTGCCGGTACCCGGACCGCCCTGGACGACCAAAACGCTCTTGTGCTCGGAGCGGATGATGGCATCCTGCTCACTCTGAATGGTCTCGACGATGTCGTTCATCTGACCCGTACGCGCTGCGTTCAGAGCGTCCAGGAGAGCGCTCTCACCGGCGACGCCGCCGGCTTCGGTCACCACGCCTGCGGCGCGGGCCGCGTCGAGGTCCAGGTATTCGTCGTTGATGCCGGTGACTGTGCGGCTCCGACTGCGAATATGGCGTCGCCGCTTCACGCCCTCAGGTGCCGCGGGCGTCGCCAGATAGAACGGGCGTGCCATCGGAGCTCGCCAGTCGAGGAGCAGCGTTTCGTAGTCGTTGTCGGTGTCCAGGATTCCCAGTCGGCCGACGTAGCGTCGCTCGTCGTCGAAGTCGATGCGTCCGAAACACATTCCGTTCTCGGCTGCGTCGTACTTGGCGAGATCCTCGGTGTACATGGCGTTGAAGGATTCGCGTTCGCTGCGTGCTTGCGGGGTTCCGCCGGTCTCGAGGAGGACCGTGCTCAAGCGAGTTTGGGCATACTTTCGAAGATCGTCGAGACGGGAGTACAACATCGTCACGTACTGCTGCTCGAGCTCTTGCTCGTTCAGTGACGGGTCCGCGTCGGGCAAAGGATCTCCTAGGCTTGATGAGAAATTCACGCGCTGCAAAAGCGCCAAGACAGTCTAGTTCCCCCAGATGAACTGCCGCATAGATACAGGTCAGGCCACCCGAAGGTGGCCTGACCGTGTTTTTCAGTGCACTCAGTGCGCCAATTCGTCCTTCTTGGCGCGAGCCTTTTCGAGCGCCTTCTCGGCGCGCTTGCGAGCACGCTTACCCAGCACCTCGGTTTGCTCCGACGCCGTTTCGGCCCACTCGTTGCTCTTCTCGAGGGCGAGTTCGGCGAACTCGGAGCTGCGCTTGCTCGCCAGCTCTGCCAGTTCGGCCCTGCGCTCGCGTGCGGTCTCGGCCAGTTCGGAGCCGCGCTTCTGCGCGACTTCCAGGATGTCCGGGCCGCGTTCTTTGGCGACCTCTCCGAATTCCGCGGCTCGCTTGCTCGCGATCTCCGCGAACTCGGAGCTGCGCTCCTTGGCAAGTTCGAGCCAATCCGTGCCGTGTGCCTTCGCGGTTTCGGCAAGTTCGGAACCGCGTTCGGACGCCACCGACAGAGCGTGTTCGACGCGATCGCTCGTGTGATCGGTCTGCGATGCGACCAATGGAAGTGCTGCGGCGATAGACGCCTGGGCCTTCTTCGCGGCGCGGCGGCCACGCCAGCCGAGCGACGGCTTGCCCTCGGTGTCGACGGAGGCGATCATCAGTCCGCCGAGCAAGCTGACGTTCTTGATGAAGTTTGTGCGCTGCATCGCTCGCAGTGACGGATCGGTTTCGTTCCAGAAGTCGTGACCGGCAAGCGTGGTCGGTACCAGGCTCCCCGCGAGCACCAACGACGCGAGCCGCGGCGCCTTGCCGGTGGCCAGCAGGGCACCGCCGCCGATCTGGACGGCGGCGTTGATCTTGACGAGTGTTTCCGGATCAGCAGGCACCTTCTGCGTCACTGCTCCTGGCAGCGTCTCGACGGATTTGTCGATCAGCGGTGACGCTTTGGCTGCTCGCTGAGCGGGGTTGCGCAAAGCATCGATTCCCCCGGCGATGAAGATCGTGGAAAGCAGTGGACGAGCAATTCGACGTACCAGCATGTTTCAAGCCTCCCGATGTAGGTTCGTTTTCCACCCTAGCGATCTCACAAGGAATTGGTCCGGTTCGGCGATCCCGGCACGCCTGACCCGGTCGCCGGATTCCTGGTCGCCGAAGCGCGCTGTACTGCGACGATGACTTCTCCACTGATCCGGACGCACCGTTCTGAAGTATCCGTTACCGCGTATCCGCATACGGCGTGTTCGAAGGTGTCACAGTATGCTCACCGTTCGAGCACGATGGTGTTGTGACCACCAAGATGACTCAGAATTTCGGCTCGACCCTTCCCACCGGCTGGGGACAGCTGTCGGACGAGGAGAACGAGAGAAACTGGGCGGTCTTTCGTGACCGCTTTGGGTTCACGCCCGGCATCGACGCACGATCTTGGCCCGCCATCGCCGAGCCCATCCCGTCCGTGGTCTTCGATTTGGGTGCGGCGCCAGCTGCGACTCCCGGGGCGTGGGCCGCTCGCGTGGATGCGATCAACGCCGAAGCGTTGCGCTGTTTTGTCACCGATTGGAACGACGATCCCAACTTCGTCGTTCTGGATTGGCAGCATCCGGGCTACACCTTCGACGCGGAGGCACATGCTGCTGCGAAGGAGCTTGCGGAGTGGCGTGTCCCGGTCTATCCGAACGGTGACTACTACATATTCAGTCGGGACGACTTCACGGAAGGGACCTTCGGCCATCCGTGGGAACGCACGCTGTGTGTGTTCGGGGAACGGATGGTCGAAGGACTGGGCCGGACTCTGTCGACCTGGCTTCCGCGACTTCGAGTCAACGGTGAACAGGTCGACAGCCAAGTCGGTTAGCGGGGTCCAGTACGGAACAGGTGAAACGTCACCAACCGCGTTCGCGCCACTCCGCCAGGTGCGGGCGCTCGGCGCCGAGCGTCGTGTCCTTGCCATGCCCGGGGTAGACGACGGTCGCGTCGTCGTACCTTCCGAACAGCTTGTTTTCCACGTCGTCGAGTAGAGAAGTGAACTTCTCGGGGTCGGCGGTCTTGCCTACTCCGCCGGGGAAGAGTGAGTCGCCGGTGAAGAGGTGAACCTGTCCGCTCGGTTCGGTGAGAGCCAGCGCGATGGAGCCGGGCGTGTGGCCGGACAGGTGAATAACGTCGAGGCTCAAGTTGCCAACGGTCACCTTGTCGCCGTCTTCGAGGAGTACGTCCGGGGTGACGGGAAGGACCTCTGCGTCGAGGGGGTGCGCGGCGGTCGGCACCTTGGTTGCGGCGTGAACGTCTTCGAGGGCCAACCAGTGATCGCCGTGCTGGTGGGTGGTGACGATGGAATCGAAAACAGGTGCTTCCTGTGCGATGAGCGCGATGATCTTCTCGGCTTCGTTGGCCGCATCGATCAGGAGAGATTTCCCGGTCGTGGAACAGACGACGAGGTAAGTGTTGTTGTCCATGGGGCCGACCGACATCTTCGTGATGACGGCGCCTTCGACCGTGCGCCGCTGAGGGGCAGAATCGGGGGAGAGCTGACCGGTGTAGGAGTCGTCGATCACGATGGGCTGATTCGTCATGAAACGCAGGCTACCTTCGAATAGGGGCAGGTAGAGCGATGGGCTCGCCTGGTGAGAAAAACGTGTCGGTGGCTCGGCCTACGATGACGATCGCTCGAGGACTCGCGTTTGCGAGGCCACTCGAGACTTCTCCGGGGGGACGGCCCCGGACGATTGACAATGAAGGGAATTGGTGTGGCGGATCGCCTGATCGTGCGGGGTGCGCGTGAGCACAATCTGCGAGGAGTCGATCTCGACCTCCCGCGAGACAGCCTGATCGTCTTCACCGGGTTGTCCGGCTCCGGCAAGTCCAGCCTCGCGTTCGACACGATCTTCGCCGAAGGTCAGCGCCGCTACGTCGAGTCGCTCTCGGCATACGCGCGTCAGTTCCTCGGTCAGATGGACAAGCCGGATGTGGACTTCATCGAGGGATTGTCTCCTGCGGTGTCGATCGACCAGAAGTCGACCAACCGCAACCCCCGTTCGACGGTGGGCACCATTACCGAGGTCTACGACTACCTCCGACTTCTCTATGCCCGCGCAGGTTCGGCGCACTGCCCGGTGTGTGGTGAGAAGATCGCACGTCAGACGCCCCAGCAGATCGTCGACCAGGTGCTCGAGATGGAGGAGGGTATCAAGTTCCAGGTCCTCGCACCAGTGGTCCGTACTCGTAAGGGCGAGTTCGTCGATCTCTTCGATCAGCTCAACACCCAGGGCTACTCGCGAGTGCGCGTCGACGGTGTCGTCCATTCGCTGGCGGATCCGCCGAAGCTCAAGAAGCAGGAAAAGCACGACATCGAAGTAGTGGTCGACCGATTGCAGGTCAAGGCGAGTTCGAAGCAGCGCCTGACCGACTCGGTCGAGACCGCACTTCGCTTGGCTGAAGGCATCGTGGTCCTCGACTTCGTCGACCGTGAAGAAAATGCACCTGATCGTGAGCGTCGTTTCTCCGAGAAGCTGGCCTGCCCGAATGGCCACGCACTCGCGATCGACGATCTCGAACCGCGCTCGTTCTCCTTCAACTCGCCCTACGGCGCCTGCCCGGAATGCACCGGCCTCGGTATCCGCAAGGAGGTCGACCCGGATCTGGTGGTTCCCGATCCCGACCTGAGTCTCGAAGACGGAGCAATCGCGCCGTGGTCGATGGGCCAGAGTTCGGAGTACTTCGGACGGTTGCTCTCCGGCCTCGGCGACATCCTCGGTTTCGACATGAAGACGCCGTGGAACAAGTTGCCGGCGAAGGCCCGTAAAGCAATCCTCGAAGGCAGCGAGGAGCAGGTTCACGTCCGGTACAAGAATCGGTACGGCCGTACCCGTTCTTACTACGCGGAGTTCGAAGGTGTGATGCCGTTCCTGCATCGCCGGCTCGAGCAGACCGAATCGGATCAGATGAAGGAACGGTACGACGGGTACATGCGCGACACGCCGTGCCCGGCGTGTGGTGGTGCTCGCCTGCGCCCGGAAATCCTGTCGGTAACTATCGCGGCTGGGGACTTCGGCAGTAAGTCCATCGCCGAGGTCTGTGAACTGTCGATCTCCGATTGCGCGGACTTCTTGAACAGCCTCACTCTCGGCTCGCGCGAAGAGGCGATTGCGGGTCAGGTCCTCAAGGAAGTTCAGGCACGACTCGGGTTCCTGCTCGACGTCGGCTTGGAATACCTTTCCCTCTCGCGTGCCGCTGGCACGTTGTCCGGTGGCGAGGCCCAGCGAATCCGCTTGGCAACGCAGATCGGTTCCGGACTCGTCGGCGTGCTGTATGTACTCGACGAGCCGTCCATCGGCCTGCATCAGCGTGACAATCGACGACTGATCGAAACCCTGACGCGCTTGCGCGACCTCGGCAACACGCTGATCGTCGTCGAGCACGACGAAGACACGATCCGCACGTCCGACTGGGTAGTCGACATCGGACCGTACGCCGGCGAGCACGGCGGCAAGGTCGTCCACAGCGGGCCATACGAAGAACTGCTGACGTGTGAAGAATCTCTGACCGGCGCCTACCTGTCAGGTCGTAGCTTCATCGAGGTTCCGGCCATTCGTCGACCGGTGGACCGCAAACGCCAGGTCACGGTCGTCGGAGCTCGCGAGCACAATCTCGACGGCATCGACGTGAGTTTCCCGCTGGGTGTTCTCACCGCTGTCACCGGTGTCTCCGGTTCGGGCAAGTCGACGTTGGTCAACGACATTCTCGCGACCGTCATGGCGAACAAGCTCAACGGTGCACGCCAGGTACCTGGGCGTCACACACGAATCAACGGTCTCGATCAGCTGGACAAGCTCGTGCAGGTCGATCAGTCTCCGATCGGCCGGACTCCACGATCGAACGCGGCGACGTACACCGGCGTGTTCGACAAGATCCGAACCCTGTTCGCGGCCACCACGGAAGCGAAAGTCCGCGGTTACCAGCCCGGCCGATTCTCGTTCAACGTCAAGGGCGGACGCTGCGAGGCGTGCTCCGGCGACGGAACGCTGAAGATCGAGATGAACTTCCTGCCGGATGTGTACGTGCCCTGCGAGGTGTGCCACGGCGCCCGGTACAACCGCGAAACGCTCGAGGTCCACTACAAGGGCAAGTCAATCGCCGAGGTACTCGACATGCCTATCGAGGAAGCAGCCGAGTTCTTCCAGCCGGTCACCTCAATTCACCGGTACCTCAAGACGCTGGTCGACGTCGGCCTGGGCTATGTCCGACTGGGTCAGCCGGCTCCGACTCTGTCCGGTGGTGAAGCGCAGCGCGTCAAGCTCGCCGCCGAATTGCAGAAGCGGTCCACCGGTCGCACGGTGTACATCCTCGACGAGCCCACCACGGGTTTGCATTTCGAGGACATCCGCAAGCTCCTGATCGTGATCAACGGTCTGGTGGACAAGGGCAACAGCGTGATCGTGATCGAGCACAATCTCGACGTGATCAAGACGTCGGACTGGGTCGTCGACATGGGACCCGAGGGTGGATCCGGCGGCGGAACCGTTGTGGCGCAAGGTACGCCGGAAGACGTTGCCGCGGTCCCCGAGAGCTACACGGGCAAGTTCCTCAGTGAGGTTCTCACCGCACAGCACGCGCCGGTCAAGGCCAAGCCGATCACCAAGAAGCGTGCGACGAAGGCAGTTGCCGCAAAGAAGGCCGCGCCACGGAAGAAAGCCGCTTCCGTGAGCTAGTAGAACGTGAGCAAGTAGAAATCGGTCAGTGATGCCGGGTCGGAATCGACCCGGCATCACTGCTTTGTCGATCAGGAAGTGCTGGTCTCGAGAATTACGTTGGCGACCTCTTCGGGGCGCGACCACATCGGCCAATGGCCGGTCGGGAGGTCGACGTACGTCACGGGGAGTTTCGCCAGTTCGGCGGCCATCGGATGACCTCCGTCGGCCATCTGGGCGATCACCGCGGAGGGGAACGTGCTGCAAACGACGGTTGACGGCACCTGGTAGCGCTTTTCGTTCGTCAGGACAATCGGCTCACGCGCGGGCCCAGCCGGTTCGGGTACCGCGTTGGCGCGGAACGTCTCCAGAGCTTTCTCGTCGAGTCCTTCGAGGCTGCTGCCGTCCGCTTCGAGCTCTGCCCACGTGGGGAGCGGAATCTCGATGACATCGGAGGCCAGATCCGGTCGCAGCGCTGCGCCGTCGGGCATGGGGCCCGAGTCGACGTAGACGATCCGAGCGACGCGATCCGGGATGCGATCGGTGACGGCGTACCCCACCGGGCCGGCGCCGCTGTGTACGACCAATACCGTGCGCTCGTCGGAGTCCGATACGGCGTCGACGACTGCACGGACGTGAGCGTCGAAGGTGACCGCTGATCGATCTGTGTCTACTGAGTCGAGCCCGGGCAGTGTCAGGCTGGTCACGCGGGTGTCGGAACGTTCGAGGTGGGGGAGTACTGCATCCCAAGCCCATGAACCGAGCCAGAATCCGGGAACAAGAACGATGTGAGTTTTCATGGACTCACAGTGCACCCGGGTTGGTGACAACAGAGTGTCACCAATTATGTCACCGTTTGGTATCGGAATCTGAGACACTGGAGAACGTGAATCGAGCTGCGAGATTGCATGCTCTCGTCGAGGAACTTCGGCGACAGGGCGATCGAGGGACTACGTGCTCCCGATTGTCCGAGGAATTCGGTGTCACCACCCGGACGATCAAGAGGGATATCGAGACGCTGATGATGTCGGGTGCGGCGATCGAAGCGCGCTCAGGTCCCGGAGGTGGATACCGACTCGTGGGTCGCGCCACGCTGCCGCCGGTGAATTTCACTGTTCCGCAGGCAGTTTCGATCGCGTTGGCCTTGACGGCGATGGGTGATGCTCCGTTTGCGTCGGATGGGCGAGCAGCGCTGGCGAAACTGCTCGATGTGATGGACGAGGAGAGTCGTCGCAAGGTCGCCGAGCTCGGTGGCCGCGTGTGGATTCGCGGTGAGGGCGGGGCTCTGACGGATTCGCGCGCGAACCGGCAGGCCGTCGAGCAGGGTCTCGAACAGAGTCGAGTCGTGTCGTTGCACTACGTGGATGGGGACGGTGCGGAGACGGTGCGGGCAGTTGAGCCGCACATTCTGGCGCAGGACCGTGGTCAGTGGTTTCTCATCGGCTGGTGTCGCGAGCGCGACGCCGTGCGGTGGTTTCGACTCGATCGAATGCGTCGGGCCACGCTGACGAACGATCACTTCACACCACGCGATTCGACCGTCTTCGGGCAACCGCCCGAAGACGCTCGGCCTGTTTCTCCCCGTAGGTGAGTGACTCAGTCGATCATGTTGCGGGCTGCGGCAACGGAATCCGTGATCAGTTCGGTCAGGGCGGTCACATCGACGTCGCTCAGCCGTTTGACGTACAGGCAGCCCTTGCCGATTTTGTGCTTGCCGAGGCGAGCGAGCGTGTCGGTGTAGTCGTCGAAGTTCAGCGACAAGTACAACGTGAGCGCGGTGGCCCTGGGGGAGAACCCGATCAGTGGGGTGTCACCTTCGTGGCCACTCGCATATCGGTAGTGCCGTGCCCCGAATCCGATGATGCTCGAGCCCCACATGACAGCAGGCTCGCCGGTTGCGGCCGACAGCAGGGAGATCAGCTCCACGGCGTCGGCGCGTTTGCGGTCGTCGACGCGTGAAATGAATGCGTCGACGTCCTCGGGCGTCGGTTGAGTCTTGTTGGCGGTTGCCAACTCAGTAGACCGGACCGGTGAATTTCTCGCCCGGTCCCTTTCCTGGCTCGTCCGGGTGCGAGGACGCCTCACGGAATGCGCGCTGCAGGGCTTGGAGGCCTTCACGGATGGGTCCGGCATGAGGGCCGAGGTATTCGACCGACGCAGTCACGAGTCCGGCAAGTGCCGTGATGACGCGACGCGCTTCGTCGAGGTCCAGGTAGGGGCTGGAAGACGGATCGGCGTCGGAGAGGCCGAGTTTTTCGGCAGCCGAACTCATCAGCATCACTGCAGCGCGGCTGATGACCTCGACCGCGGGAACTTCGGAGAGTTCGCGGACGTCGGGGTTCGCGCCGTCGGTGTTCTGTTCTGCCTCGAAGTTCTCACTCATGGATGTAAGGATTCCATCAGGCCGTGACGGTGTTGAATCGGGCCTCTCCCGGCAGCACTGGGAGCGGCACCGATTTCTTTCATCTGTGGCGACCTGTTACTCTTGTTGCAACGACCGCCTCCGACTTGTTCGGGGGCAGCAAGTGGAGTCCGACTCCCACCTCTGCGCGGCAGGTGAAACTGCAGTTCAGTGGTTCCGGTCACCTGTTATCGGAGATCATTCTTCGTCAGGTTCCTCGCTCAGTCGAGGAGATAGGTTTCGGCGTGAGCTGGATCTTATGTGATCGGTCGACATCGGGCCCCGCGGATGAGCAATCATCACAGCGGGGCTTTTTTGTTGGGGTGCGGGCGGTACGGGCTGCGTGCGGTCATGAAGACCGCACCGTTCAACCTAGGAGGCCCCATCAGCACTGAGACCCGCATCAACGATCGTATCCGCGTTCCCGAGGTTCGTTTGGTCGGACCTGGCGGCGAACAGGTAGGCATCGTGCGTGTTGAAGATGCACTCCGCTTGGCCCTTGAGGCCGACCTCGACCTGGTCGAGGTAGCTCCTGACGCCCGTCCACCGGTCTGCAAGATCATGGACTACGGCAAGTTCAAGTACGAGGCTGCACAGAAGGCACGTGAGTCACGTAAGAACCAGCAGCTGACGGTCATCAAGGAGCAGAAGCTCCGACCCAAGATCGACGACCACGACTACGAGACCAAGAAGCGCAACGTCGTTCGCTTCCTCGAAGCCGGTTCCAAGGTCAAGGTCACGATCATGTTCCGCGGACGTGAGCAGTCACGCCCCGAACTCGGCTACCGCCTTCTGCAGCGTCTGGGAGCAGACGTCGCAGATCTCGGATTCGTCGAAACCTCGGCAAAGCAGGACGGCCGAAACATGACGATGGTCCTGGCACCGCACAAGGGCGCCAAGACTCGTGTCAAGGCGCAGGAGAGCGCTCAGGCGCCAGTGGCTCAGGCTGCTCCGCGTCCGGCTCCGGCCGCACCGGCTTCCAGTGAAGCAGCTCCGGAAGCACCGGCGACCGGCGATGCCGCTCCCGAGGCTCCGGCCAGCTAGTCGATTTCCCAAGATCCACCACGTAACAAGAACTGAGGACTCCATGCCCAAGATGAAGAGCCACAGCGGCGCCTCGAAGCGATTCAAGGTGTCCGGCAGCGGAAAGCTCATGCGCCAGAAGGCCGGCCGTCGCCACCTTCTCGAGCACAAGTCCAGCAGGGTTACCCGTCGTCTCGACGGTGTCGCTGTTGTCAGCCCTGACGACGCTCCGCGCATCAAGCGCATGCTCGGCATCTGAGTCGCCCCCTTACTGACCACCCGGGGCCGTACTTTCAGCCCCTAGATTGACAGGATTTTTCAAGTGGCACGCGTAAAGAGGGCGGTCAACGCCCAGAAGAAGCGTCGTTCAATTCTTGCTGCATCCAGCGGCTACCGTGGACAGCGTTCGCGTCTGTACACCAAGGCCAAGGAGCAGCAGCTCCACTCGCTCACCTACGCGTACCGCGACCGTCGTGCGCGCAAGGGCGAGTTCCGCAAGCTGTGGATCACGCGTATCAACGCTGCAGCTCGTGCAAACGACATCACGTACAACCGCCTCATCCAGGGCCTGCGTCTGGCAGAGGTCGACGTCGACCGCAAGATCCTGGCCGAGCTCGCTGTCTCCGATGCCGAGGCCTTTGCCGGCCTGGTCGCACTCGCGAAGGCCGCTCTGCCGGCTGACGTGAACGCTCCTGCCGGAGAAGCAGCCTGATTCACGCATCACAGCAACGGCCCGTGGACCCGCTCACCGAGCGGACTCCGCGGGTCGTTTCTGCTGTCAAGCTCCTGCGCACAGCAGAACGACGCAAAGCAGGACGTTTCCTCGTCGAGGGCGAGAACTCGGTCACCGAACTGTTGAACGGTGCACTCTCGAATGGCGAGGCCCGCCCGGTACACGACCTCTTCTACACCGAGGACGCAGCCGAGCGCTATCAGCACGTCATCGATCGGGCGCTGACCGCTGGAGTTCGTGTTGCTCTTGTGACCGATCGAGCAATCAAAGCTCTCAGCGATACCGTCACGCCGCCCGGTCTCGTTGCCGTCAGCGATCTACTGGATGTACCGCTGAGCGCAGCCGTCCATCAGGAGACCCGCCTGCTCGCAGTGCCGGTCGAGGTCAACGAACCAGGTAACGCGGGCACCGTCATTCGCATCGCCGACGCAGTGGGTGCCGATGCGGCAATCCTCGCCGGCGACAGCGTCGATCCGCACAACGGCAAGGTCGTTCGTTCGTCGGCGGGCAGCCTGTTTCACCTGCCAGTCGTCCGCGATCGAGACACGGTGTCGGTGATCGAGCAGATTCGCGCAGCCGGCATTCAGATTCTCGCGACTGCAGCTGACGGCGAGGTCGATCTCGACGAGGCCGACGAGTTGCTGAGCAAGCCGACGGCCTGGCTGTTCGGTAACGAAGCTCACGGTCTCGATCCGGCGATCGCCGCGCAGGCTGATCATCGGGTCAGGATTCCGATCCATGGCCGCGCCGAAAGCTTGAACCTCGCGACAGCGGCGGCAATTTGCCTGTACGCAAGCGCGCGGGTGCAAAACCGCGCCACCGATCACGGCTGAAAACGCACGCGAAGACCTCACGGAATCCCATTTGCGGAAGCCTGAGACAATACAAGAGCAGAGACAATGCTCGAGCGAGTTCGAATGCTCGCTCGCAGTACAAGAAGTAAGCAGTACAAGAAGCACGCAGTACGAGAAGTAAACCGAGAAGCGACAGGAGCGTCACAGCCGTGGCCAAAAAAGAGGGCGCGACACCGCCGGAGGTCGACGCGAGTGTACTCACCGAAGAGGCGTTGACCGCTGCGGCTGAGAACGCCGAGAAGGCGCTGGCGGACGCCGCCGACCTGGATGCGCTGGCGCACGTCAAGGTGGAGCACCTGGGGGACAAGTCCCCGATCGCCCTCGCGCGCCGGGGTCTCGGCAGCCTTCCGGGCAAGGAAAAGGCGGACGCCGGTAAGCGCGTCAACATCTTCCGCACTCGGATCAACAACGCGTACGACGCTCGTCGTGAGGTCCTCCTCGCCGAGCGTGACGCCGCGGTGTTGGTTGCCGAGGCAATCGACGTCACTCTGCCCTCCGATCGCCACCCCGTCGGGGCGCGTCACCCGATCAGCCTGATTTCCGAGCAGGTCGCCGACGTATTCGTCGCGATGGGTTGGGAAGTTGCCGAGGGTCCGGAGGTGGAGACCGAGCACTTCAACTTCGACGCGCTCAACTTCTTGCCGGATCACCCTGCCCGCACGATGCAGGACACCTTCCACCTGGCACCCGAGAACTCTCGCCAGGTGCTGCGTACCCACACCTCGCCGGTGCAGGTCCGCACGATGCTCTCGCGTGAGGTACCGATCTACGTGGTGTGCCCGGGCCGCACGTTCCGCACCGACGAACTCGATGCGACGCACACGCCTGTCTTCTCGCAGGTCGAGGGCCTGGCCGTCGACAAGGGCCTGACCATGGCCAACCTGCGCGGGACTCTCGACGCGTTCGCTCGTGCCCTTTTCGGCCCCGAGACGCGTACCCGTATGCGCCCCAATTACTTCCCGTTCACGGAACCGTCGGCAGAGGTCGACGTCTGGTTCGCGAACAAGAAGGGCGGCGCAGGCTGGGTCGAGTGGGGCGGCTGCGGCATGGTCAACCCGAACGTTCTGCGCGCCAGCGGTATCGATCCCGACGAGTACTCGGGTTTCGCATTCGGCATGGGTCTCGAGCGGACCCTGCAGTTCCGCAACGGTATCCCGGACATGCGCGACATCGTCGAAGGAGACGTGCGTTTCACGCTGCCCTTCGGTGTCGCAGGCTGACCGATCCGGTCCGCGGAACCTTCACAAAGACTTATCGACAAACGAGAGAGCTGAGCAGACGTGCGAGTAGCGCAATCCTGGCTGACCGAGATCCTGCAGCGGGCAACTCCGGACTGGGAGGTGACCCCGGAAGAGCTGGACGCCGGGTTCGTCCGGGTGGGACTCGAAGTCGAGGAACTCGACACACTCGAGGCGATCGATGGCCCGTTGGTCGTCGGCAAGGTCGTCTCCATCACCGAACTGACCGAGTTCAAGAAGCCGATCCGCTTCTGCCAGGTCGAGGTCGGCGAACCCGAGCCCCGTGGCATCGTCTGTGGCGCGCGCAATTTCAACGAGGGTGACCTCGTCGTCGTTGCGTTGCCCGGCGCGGTGCTGCCCGGCGGATTCGAAATCGCCACTCGCAAGACGTACGGCCAGGTGTCCGACGGCATGATCTGCTCCGTCTCGGAACTCGGTATCGGCAAAGACCATTCGGGCATCTTGGTGCTCGAGCCTGGTACCGCCGAACCCGGCGCAGATGGCAACGAGTTGCTCGGTCTCGGTGACACGATCATCGAACTGAACATCACCCCGGACCGTGGCTACTGCTTCTCGGTCCGCGGTCTCACGCGAGAGCTCGCGTGCGGCTTCGATCTCGAATACGCCGATCCTGCTTCGGTTCCCGCGCACCCGGCTGAGGGTGAAGCCTGGCCGGTGCGCCTCGAACCGGAGTCCAAGGCTTCGCGTTTCGTGATGCGGAAGATCACGGGTATCGATCCGCAGGCAGTGAGCCCGTGGTGGCTGCAGCGTCGACTTCTGCTCTCGGGTGTTCGCCCGATCTCGCCGGCCGTCGACGTCACCAACTACGTGATGCTCGAACTCGGTCAGCCTCTGCACGCGTTCGATGCGACCTCGGTGCAGGGCGACCTGGTGGTCCGTCGCGCCAAGGCGGGGGAGAAGCTGACGACGCTCGACGACGTCGAACGCACGCTCGATCCCGAAGACGTTGTCATCGCCGACGATTCCGGAGTCATCTCGCTGGCTGCCGTCATGGGCGGCGCAACCACCGAGGTGGGAACGGCAACGACGGACATCCTCCTCGAAGGAGCTACTTGGGATCCGCTCGCAGTCTTCAAGACGGCGCGCCGGCACAAGCTGCCGAGTGAGGCGAGCAAGCGTTTCGAGCGCGTCGTCGATCCGGCGATTCCGCTCGCGGCCGTCGACCGCGCAGCCGCTCTGCTGGTCGAGATTGCCGGCGGACGGATCGAACCGGTCCTGACCGACGTGGGCGATGTTGCCCCTCGCGCTGCCATTCGCATGGATATCGACCTGCCCGACCGTGTCGCCGGAGTCACGTACCCCAACGGCACCGCAGCTCGCCGCCTCACCCAGGTTGGCTGCAACGTCGAGGTCGGCGTCAGCGAAGAAGGACACGGCCAGTTGGTCGCGACGCCGCCGTCGTGGCGTCCGGACCTGGTGCAGCCTGCGGACCTCGTCGAGGAAGTTCTTCGCCTCGAAGGTCTCGAGCAGATCCCGTCTGTGCTTCCCGCCGCTCCGGCCGGACGTGGGTTGACTCCGTCGCAGCGGCGAAAGCGCACGGTCTCGAAGGCCGTGGCTCACGCCGGTTACGTCGAGGTCCTTCCTCCGGTCTTCCTGCCGACGAACGTCTTCGACGTCTGGGGCCTCGACGCGGATGATCCGCGCCGCAACACCAGCAAGGTCCTCAACCCGCTCGAAGCCGATCGTCCGGAGTTGGCGACCACGCTGCTCCCGGGTCTGCTGGAGATCCTGGCTCGCAACGCTTCTCGCGGTCAGCGTGATCTGTCGCTGTACGGCATCGCGCAGGTCGTCCTGCCGGGCCCCGACACCAAGCCGGTGGATGCATTGCCGGTGGATCGTCGTCCGACGGACGAGCAGATCGCGAACCTGATCGCGTCGTTGCCGGCTCAGCCCGTGCACATCGCTGCAGTGTTGAGTGGTTTGCGTGAGCCGAGCGGCCCCTGGGGCCCTGGCCGTCAGGCCGAGGCTTCGGACACTTTTGCAGCAGTGCGGGTCATTGCAGCTGCAGCAGGCGTCGAGGTGGAACTACGTGCGGCGCAGTACCTGCCGTGGCATCCCGGCCGTTGCGCCGAGGTTGTCGTTGACGGCAACGTAGTCGGTCATGCGGGCGAACTGCATCCGGCTGTTCTCGAGCGTGCGGGATTGCCTGCGCGCACTTGTGCACTGGAGATCGACCTCGACGCTTTGCCGTTGGTCGAGAACCTGCCGGCGCCGCGCATTTCGCCCTTCCCCGCAGTGCTCCAGGACGTGGCGGTTGTTGTCGATCGCGATATTCCTGCGGCGAAGGTCCAGGAAGCTCTGCGTTCCGGCGGCGGCGAGCTTCTCGAAGACATTCGCCTCTTCGACGTCTTCGAGGGCGAGCAGGTCGGTGAAGGCCGCAAGTCGCTCGCGTTCGCATTGCGATTCCGTGGTGTCGACCGGACGCTGACCGAGGACGAGGCCAGTGCCGCGCGTGATGCGGCAGTGGAGGCGGCGTCCAAGGCCGTCGGTGCGCAGATGCGCGGCTGATTTCCTCAACTGATCACAGAGCCCACGACCGTTGCCGGTGGTCGTGGGCTCTGTCGTGTTATCGGCTTTTCGACTGAGGTGAATCGGAAAGCCACACATCTGGCACAACGGTGTCCGTCCGTCGCCCTTGCTGGTCGAGCACGTGGCCGAGCAGTTTGCGCAAATACAGCACGATGGATCGTTCCGTGACGCAAAGACCCGGAATCTCCTTGCGCAGACGAGTTTCGAATGCATCGAGTTCTGCAGGAGAATGTAGCCACAACTGAACCACCAGGTTGTCGGCGCCGACTACAGCGAAGCAGTTTCGAACTTCCGACGCCCGACTCAGCACTCGTCCCGCCGTATCGAGAAGCTCGGGTTCGACGCGGCACCACAAAGTGGCGAGCACGGGAAGGCCGGCCAGCGGCCGCGCGAATTCACACCGCAGCGCCACCAACCCCGAAGACGTGAGCCGGTCGATCTGGCGTTTGCACGCAGCGGGACTGACACCGATCGCGTCGGCCAGTTCCTTCATGGGAGTGCGCCCGTCGTAAGCGAGCTTCGTCAGAACCTTGCGATCCTGTTCGGATATCCCGGTCGGCCGAGCGCGCACGGCAGTACGGTTTTCGCTGGTGGTCAGCACACCCTTCTCGGACGGTGCCAGCGCATTGAGTCTCCATCGCCCACCTTCGGTGAACCAGCGTGTGATGATCGAGGTTCGTGTCGCCAGTACACCGTCGATCGTTGCGACGTCTTCCGATATGAAGCGCGACATCGACGCCAGGTCCGCGGTACCGGCTGTGACGAGCAGATCTGCTCTGCCCGTTGATGCTTCGATGGTCACGGCGTGGGCCGAGCGAGTCAGCCGTGCCGCGACGGTGTCGAGAAGAGCAGGTGAGCAATCGATTTCGATGATCGCTGTGACGATGCTGCCCAGGACCTGTGGCCCTGGAGTGACCGTGACCCAGGCCAACGACGATTCGGAGAGTCGATTCCAACGACGGGCGAGAGTCGCGGCGTCGAGTTCGAGTGGTTCGGCCAACGAAAGCCACTTCGATCGCGGTGCGAGCTGGAGCGCATTGATTATCCTCAGATCGATTTCATCTATCCCGCGACCGTTGCCGGTATCTGGTGCGCTCATAACGTCATTATCCGGCATATTTCTGCAAGATTCGGACTATCTGCGACGCTCGACGGATGATCACAGAGGAGAAGTACGCGCTGATCGGAGCGGGCCCGTCTGGATTGGCCGGCGCGCGAAACCTCGATCGGGCCGGGATAGCGTTCGACGGCTTCGAGAGCCACGACGACGTCGGTGGGCTCTGGGACATCGACAACCCGCACAGCACCGTCTACGAGTCGGCGCACCTCATCTCTTCGAAGGGCACCACCGCATTCGCGGAGTTCCCGATGGCTGATTCGGTGGCCGACTACCCGAGCCACGTCGAACTTGCCGATTATTTCCGCGACTACGCCGATACTCACGATCTTCGCAGGCACTTTGCCTTCGGCATTACCGTCGTCGACGTTTCGCCGGTCGATTCGCTATGGCAGGTCACCACGCGCAGTCGCAGCGGTGAGACAACAGTCGCGCGGTATCGAGGCGTGATCATCGCGAACGGAACGCTGTCGAAGCCGAACATGCCGACTTTCCGGGGCGACTTCACCGGCACGTTGATGCACACGAGCCAGTACCGCAGCGCCGAGATCTTCCGCGGGAAGAAGGTACTGGTCATCGGAGCGGGCAACAGTGGATGCGACATCGCCGTCGATGCCGTCCACCAGGCCGAGTGCGTCGACCTGAGCGTTCGGCGAGGCTACTACTTCGTCCCCAAGTATCTGTTCGGCCGACCCTCGGACACCTTGAATCAGGGAAAGCCGTTGCCGCCGTGGATCAAACAACGCGTCGACACCTTGGTACTCAAGCAGTTCACGGGTGATCCGGTGCGGTTCGGATTTCCGGCACCGGACTACAAGATCTACGAATCGCATCCGGTCGTGAACTCGTTGATCCTGCACCACATCGGGCACGGTGATGTGCACGTGCGCGCCGACGTCGACCGGTTCGAGGGGAAGACGGTGCGGTTTGTCGACGGATCGTCTGCCGACTACGACCTCGTTCTCTGCGCCACGGGGTATCACCTCGACTATCCCTTCATCGCGCGCGAGGACTTGGACTGGTCGGGCGCTGCCCCGGACCTGTTCATCAACGTCGCGAGTCGCCGCCACGACAATCTCTTTGTTCTCGGCATGGTCGAAGCATCCGGTCTTGGGTGGCAGGGCCGTTTCGAGCAGGCCGAGTTGGTGGCCAAATTGATCACCGCACGTACCGAAGCCCCCGCCGCGGCGCGGGAATTCTCGGCGGCGGCGGCCGGTCCTCCTCCCGATCTGTCCGGGGGATACAAGTACCTGAAGTTGGGACGAATGGCCTACTACGTGAACAAGGACGCCTACCGCTCGGCGATCAAGCGGCACATCGGACTGCTTGATGCCGCTCTGACGAAGGGAGGACAGTGATGCCGATCGACGACGTGGTGCTCAACTTCAACCCGGGATCGTTGATGATCCTCAACGCGGTGCTGGCCGCGATCATGCTGGGGATCGCCCTCGACACCTCGGTCGACGACTTTCGTCGTGCGCTCACCAAACCCAAGGCGATGGCGGTGGGTATTGCTGCGCAGTTCCTGCTGTTGCCGGCAGTGACTTTTCTCCTGACGCTGATTCTCTCGCCGGCTCCGTCGGTAGCACTCGGCATGATCCTGGTGGCGTGCTGCCCGCCAGGGAACATCTCGAACGTCCTGACTCACCGGGCGGGCGGCGACGTCGCACTCTCGGTGTCCATGACGGCGGTGTCGAACGTCCTCGCGATCTTCCTTATGCCGCTCAATCTTGCGTTCTGGGGGAGCCGACGCCCGGAGACCGACGCTCTGTTGCAGTCCGTGAACCTGAATGCGCTCGAGATGGTCGCGCAAATCGCCCTGATCATCGGTGTGCCGTTCGTTCTCGGCATCTGGGCGGCACGAAGGTTTCCGGAGATCGCCGCGAAAGCGCAGCCTTGGGTGAAAAACGGTTCGTTGGTGGCGTTGTTGATCTTCATCGTCGCGGGGGTGTCGGGGAACGCGTCGTACTTCGTCGACTACATCGGGGTGGTACTGCTCGCGGTCTTCCTGCACGACACGGTTGCCCTCGCACTGGGATACTTCTGCGGCGCCGTCACCGGGTTGAACGAATACAGCCGTCGCGCAGTTTCTTTCGAGGTCGGCATCCGCAATGCGGGGCTGGGGCTTGGCCTGGTGTTCACGTTCTTCGACGGTCTCGGTGGCATGGCCGTCGTGGCCGGCTGGTGGGGGATCTGGGACATCATCGCCGGGTTGGCTCTGGCGACGATCTGGTCCAAGCGACGCGCCCGAAAGGCGGTACCGGCATGACCGTCGCACTCGTCACGGGCGGAAACGGGTTCCTGGGTACCGCTGTCATCGACGCACTGATCGCGCAGGGCATCACCGTCGTCTGTGTCGACCTCACGGTCAAGGACACGCCGGACGATCGCATCCGCCGCGTCAGGGCGGACGTCTGCGACCCCACAGAATTGGGGCGGGTGTTCGGTCAGTACCGACCGAACGTCGTGATCCACCTTGCGTCCATCGTGAATCCCGGCAAGAACACGACAGCAGAGCAGGAGTACCGCGTCGACGTCGACGGGACACGAAACGTGCTCGCGGCCTGCGTCGAACACGGGGTTGGACGGATCGTCGTGTCTTCGTCCGGAGCGGCGTACGGCTACCACTCCGACAACCCACCGTGGATCACCGAGGACGTACCTGTCCGAGGCAACGACGAATTCACATACAGTCGCCACAAACGCTTGGTCGAAGAGATGCTCGCCGAATATCGCGTCGAACACCCGGAGTTGGAACAAGTTGTCTTCCGGATCGGCACGATCTTGGGTGAGAGCGTCGACAATCAGATCACCGCGTTGTTCGATCGCCGCAAGCTGCTCAAGGTTGCCGGGAGCGACAGCCCCTTCGTCTTCGTCTGGCACACCGATGTCGCGGGCGCTTTTGCGGAGGCCGTGACCGGAAACCAAGTGGGCATCTTCAATGTCGCGGGCGACGGCTCGTTGACCGTCGACGAGTTGGCTTCCCGGATGGGCAAGAGCACGGTGACGCTTCCTGCATGGTTGTTGCGAGGCGTTCTACGCGTCGGGCGGCGATTGGGCGTAACGGAACACGGTCCGGAGCGCGTCGGATTTCTCCAGTACCGACCGGTTCTCGACAATCGGCGGCTCAAGGAACAGTTCGGATACGTCCCCGAATATTCGAGCGAGGAAGCGTTTGCCGCGTATCTCGCGTCACGCTGACCCCTTCGACGGACGGTCGTGGAAGGATCGGAATTGTCCGTCGGCATTTTCGAGAAGGGACTGACAGTGTCACGAAATGATGGGCCCGAACATGATGGGTCCGAGCACGATGGTTCCGTGCACCAGGTAGTCGAGGCCGCCAGTGCACTCGACGACAAGGACTTCCTCGCGGTCGTCCGCGCAGTGGTCGAGCGTCGTCCGAGTTTGTCGGTCCTTCTTTCCGTGGTGGACACCGCTGCCGCGAGCCTCGAGCCGAACCGCGTCGAGGACGAGAACGAGATCACCGACGCCGAAGAAGTCGAACTGCCCGACACCGTTGTGGAGGTCGACGAGATCATCGACGTCCCGGTGGTACTTGCGACCGATCCGAGAATTCCCGAACCCGACTACACCGAAGGCGGAGTGCCCACTTTCGACCGCGTTCGGGAGAAGATAGAGGGGCGCTTCGGTACTTCAATAGGTTCGTCCGAACTGGCGCACGAGAGTCCTGCCGGAAAGTCCGTGGACGAGCGGTGGGACGAGCGCCAGAAGGCCGCAAAGGCCAAGCTCGAGGAGATCCGGCGATCCATGGGTAAGTAATTATGCATTCCGATGCACAATGATGCATACTGTGTGACATGACTGAAGGTGGTACGACCGAGAACGCACGCAAGCCGATCAGAGTCGCCGTTGCCGGCGCCAGTGGGTACGCCGGTGGTGAGGTTCTGCGTCTGCTTCTCGGGCACCCCTCCTATGCCGACGGCAGTCTGGTGATCGGTTCGCTGACCGCCGGTGGCAACGCCGGTTCGAAGCTCGGTGAGCATCATCCGCACTTGCTTCCACTCTCTTCGCGGGTACTCGAAGAGACCACTGTCGAGATCCTCTCGGGTCACGACGTCGTCTTCCTCGGTCTCCCACACGGAAATTCGGCTCAGTACGCCAAGTTGCTGCCCGAGTCGACGGTCATCATCGACTGCGGCGCGGACTTCCGGCTGCAGGATTCCGCAGCCTGGGAGAAGTACTACAAGAGCGCTCATGCCGGCACCTGGCCCTACGGTCTTCCTGAATTGCCCGGTGCCCGTGAGAAATTGGTAGGCGCAACCCGCATCGCCGTTCCGGGCTGCTACCCGACGGCAGCGAGCCTCGCACTGGCCCCCGCCGTTGCCGCGGGGATCGTGGACTCACACGTGAACGTGGTTGCGGTCAGTGGCACTTCGGGCGCCGGCCGGGCACCGAAGGCTGATCTGCTGGGTTCCGAGGTCATGGGCTCCGTCCGTGCGTACGGCGTCGGCGGCGTCCATCGCCACACCCCTGAGATCATTCAGAATCTCTCGGCCGCAGGCGGCAAGGACATCAGTGTCTCCTTCACTCCGGTGCTCGCGCCCATGCCGCGCGGCATCCTCGCGACCTGCACGGCAGCCACCACGGCCACCGAAGAGCAGGCACGCGAAATCTACGAAAAGGCATACAACGACGAGCCGTTCATTCATGTGCTGCCTGCCGGCATCTTCCCGCAGACCGGCGCTGTGATCGGATCCAACGCCGTGCAGATCGGGGTCACCGTCGACGCCGACGCCGGTCAGCTCGTTGTCATCTCGGCAATCGACAATCTCACCAAGGGCACCGCCGGTGGCGCGGTGCAATCGATGAATCTCGCCCTTGGCCTACCCGAGACCGCAGGTCTCTCTACCGTGGGAGTAGCTCCGTGAGCACCGACAATCCGCAGCAGATCGACAACGCAATCGAGCCTGACGCGACCGTTGCAGACGTGGTTCACGTCGCCGGGGGACGTCTGCTCCGCACGCAGGGCGTCACCGCACCTGCCGGATTCCGCGGTGCCGGAATTGCTGCCGGTATCAAGAAGAGTGGCAAGTCGGACCTCGCATTGGTGCTCAACGAGGGACCCGATCTGGCCGCTGCCGGCGTCTTCACCCTGAACAAGGTCAAGGCAGCTCCGGTGCTCTGGTCTCAGCAGGTCCTGACGACGGGCAAGCTGCGCGCGGTGGTGCTCAACTCGGGCGGCGCGAACGCCTGCACGGGCGCGGGTGGATTCCAGGATGCACACAAGACTGCCGAGGAAGTTGCTTCGGCACTGAGTAATTGGGGCACCGAGACGGGCGCGATCGAGGTCGCTGTCTGTTCGACCGGACTTATCGGTGACCGCTTGCCCATGGACAAGCTGATCCCCGGTGTCACCGAGGTGGTGCACGAACTGGCCGGCGGAATCTCCGGCGGCACCGACGCGGCATACGCGATCATGACCACCGATACCGTGCCGAAGCAGGCGTCGCTGCACCACGCGAACAAATGGAACGTCGGCGGAATGGCCAAGGGCGCAGGCATGCTCGCGCCTGCGCTGGCCACCATGCTGTGCGTCGTCACGACCGATGCTGTCGCAACGGCGGATCAGCTCGATACCGCTCTGCGCGCCGCCACCCACCTGAGCTTCGATCGCCTCGACGTCGACGGCGCCACGTCCACCAACGACACCGTGCTCCTGTTGGCCTCCGGCGCCAGCGGTGTCACGCCGACGCAGGACGAACTGAACGCCGCAGTGCTGGCCGTGTGTGATGATCTCGCGGATCAGTTGATGGCAGACGCCGAGGGTGTCACCAAGCGGGTCAAGGTGACGGTTCGCGGCGCGGCGTCCGAGTCCGATGCGTTGATCGGCGCCCGGACCATCGCCCGCGACAGCCTGGTCAAGACAGCGCTTTTCGGTTCCGATCCCAATTGGGGTCGCGTTCTCGCCGCAGTGGGTATCGCTCCCATCGAGCTCGATCCCGATCGAATCAGTGTGTCCTTCAACGGGAGTCCCGTCTGCATCGACGGCGTCGGCGCTCCGGGAGCGCGTGAGGTGGACCTGAGCGGGATCGACATCGAACTCGACATCGACCTGGGAATCGGCAACGAGTCCGTGAGCATTCGCACCACGGACCTCTCGCACGCGTACGTCGAAGAGAACTCGGCGTACTCGTCATGACCGAGACGTATCCCGTGATCAGCGAGCATCAGAAGGCGCATGTCCTCGCCGACGCGCTGCCGTGGCTGCAGCGATTCCGAGACAAGGTGGTCGTGGTCAAGTACGGCGGAAACGCCATGATCGACGAGACACTCAAGACCGCCTTCGCCGCGGACATGGCGTTCCTGCGGACTGTCGGCATCCACCCCGTCGTCGTGCACGGCGGCGGCCCGCAGATCAACGCGATGCTGGCACGCCTTGGCATGAAGGGTGAGTTCCGCGGTGGTTTCCGGGTCACGACGCCCGAGGTGATGGACGTCGTCCGGATGGTGCTCTTCGGTCAGGTGGGCCGTGAACTCGTCGGGCTGATCAACGCGCACGGTCCCTACGCGGTCGGTATCTCCGGTGAGGATGCGCACTTGTTCACCGCTACTCGACGCACTGTTGCGGTCGAGGGAGAGCAGACCGACATCGGCCTGGTCGGAGACGTCACTACCGTGAACCCGGACGCGGTACTCGATCTCATTGCAGCAGGACGTATTCCGGTGGTCTCGACCATCGCACCCGACGCCGACGGTGTCGTCCACAACATCAACGCCGATACCGCTGCTGCCGCACTGGCCGAGGCGATCGGTGCCGAGAAGCTCGTTGTCCTCACCGACGTCGAGGGCCTGTACACCGATTGGCCGGACCGATCCTCGCTGGCCACCGAGATCGACACCGACGCCCTTGCTCAGTTGTTGCCGAGTCTCGATGCCGGCATGGTGCCCAAGATGGAGGCCTGCCTTCGCGCGGTGCGCGGAGGTGTGCCGTCGGCGCACGTGATCGACGGTCGGCTCGAACATTCAGTCCTACTCGAACTTTTCACCGGTGAAGGAATCGGCACGATGGTCGTGCCGGGTTCCTCGGTCGCCGGTCCCCAGCAGGGAGCTATCTCATGAGCACGATCGATCTGCAGCAGCGGTGGTCCGCTTCGCTGATGAACAATTACGGCGTACCCCGGGTTGCTCTCGTCCGCGGTGACGGCGCCGTACTCACCGACGCCGACGGCAAGCAGTACGTCGACTTCCTGGCCGGAATCGCCGTCAACATCCTCGGACACGGACATCCGGCCGTCGTCGAAGCCGTGACTACTCAGCTGTCGACACTCGGCCACGTGTCCAACCTGTACGCCAGCGAGCCGGTCGTCGAGTTGGCGGAGCAGCTGCTCGCTCATCTCGGCAACGTCACCGGGCGCGCGTTCTTCTGCAACTCCGGTACCGAGGCGAACGAGGCTGCCTTCAAGCTCGCTCGCGCCACCGGCCGGAAGAAGATCATCGCAGCCGAAGGCTCCTTCCACGGTCGCACGATGGGGGCACTCGCTCTGACGGGTCAGCCGGCCAAGCGGGCGCCGTTCGAACCGATGCCCGCCGGTGTCGAGTTCGTGCCGTACGGCGACGTCGAGGCACTCGAGCAGGCCGTCGATTCCGACACCGCCGCTGTGTTCCTCGAACCGATCATGGGTGAGGGCGGCGTCGTGGTGCCACCCGAGGGCTACCTCGTCGAGGCTCGGCGGATCACCGCCGAACGTGGTGCGCTGCTCGTACTCGACGAAGTGCAGACCGGCATCGGCCGGACCGGCTGGTTCTACGCACATCAGGCAGTCGGCATCGTGCCAGACGTCATCACTCTTGCGAAGGGACTCGGCGGCGGAATGCCGATCGGCGCCTGCATCGCGACCGGGGCAACGGCAGAGTTGTTCGGACCGGGCAAGCACGGTACGACGTTCGGTGGCAATCCGGTGTGCGCTGCGGCGGCACTTGCCGTGCTGAAAACCATTGCAGCGGAAGACCTGATCTCACGCGCCGACAGCTTGGGCAAATCGATCTCGGCGGGCATCGAAGATCTGGGCCATCCGTTGGTCGACTACGTACGGGGATCAGGACTGTTGCTGGGTGTCGTGCTGACCGAGGACGTCGCGCCGGCAGTGGAAAACGCAGCGCGCGAAGCCGGGTACCTTGTGAATGCAGCGCAACCCGGAGTGATCCGGTTGGCGCCGCCGCTCATCCTCACGGACGAGCAGGCCGAAACCTTCGTGGCAGCACTACCTGCCATCTTCGACAGTGCACTATCGGCTGACCAGCCGGGGGAGAAGTGACTACCGTGGTGAAACACTTTCTCAGGGACGACGATCTGACTCCTGCGCAGCAGGCCGAAGTTCTCGAACTCGCAGCGATTCTCAAGAAGGACCCGTTCGCTCGGCGTCCGCTCGAGGGTCCCCGCGGAGTCGGTGTCATCTTCGAGAAGAACTCGACGCGTACACGTTTCTCGTTCGAGATGGGCATCGCACAGATGGGCGGTCACGCTGTCGTCGTCGACGGGCGCAGCACTCAACTCGGTCGTGAAGAGACGTTGGCGGACACCGGACGCGTACTCTCCCGTTATGTCGACGCCGTCGTGTGGCGCACGTTCGGCCAGAAGCGCTTGGAGCAAATGGCAACGGGTGCAACGATTCCCATCGTCAATGCATTGTCCGACGAATTTCATCCCTGTCAGGTTCTGGCCGACCTGCAAACGCTGATCGAACAGAAGGGTGAGCTCAAGGGGCTGAAGCTGACCTACCTGGGCGACGGCGCCAACAACATGGCTCACTCGCTGATGCTCGGCGGAGTGACCGCAGGCATAGACGTCACCATCGCAAGCCCCGCCGGCTTCGAACCGGCGGACTGGGTCGTGGCAGCAGCACGCAAACGCGCCGAGGAAACCGGCGCGACCATCACCCTGACGCAGGACCCACAGGCCGGCGTCGTCGGCGCCGACGCGTTGGTCACCGACACCTGGACCTCGATGGGTCAGGAGAACGACGGACTCGATCGGGTCGGACCTTTCCGTCCGTTCCAGATCAACAAGGAGCTGCTCGCAAAGGCAGATCCGAAGGCCGTCGTCCTGCACTGCCTGCCCGCGCATCGCGGCGAAGAAGTCACCGACGAGGTTCTCGACGGGCCGCAGAGTGTTGTCTGGGACGAGGCGGAGAACCGTCTGCACGCCCAGAAGGCATTGCTCGTGTGGCTGCTGGAACAGCGAACCCAACTGGACCCGGCGTGAGCGTCGCTCCCACTCGGGCTGGTCGCCAGTCGCGCATCATCGCGCTTCTGGCGGCTCACCCTGTCCGAAGTCAGACGGAGCTGGCGGCCTTGCTCGGTGCCGAGGGCATCGAAGCAACGCAGGCGACGCTCTCGCGTGACCTCGAAGAGCTGGGAGCGGTGAAACTGCGAGCCGCCGACGGCGGCGCCGGTGTTTACGTGGTGCCGGAGGACGGGAACCCGGTACGCGGTGTGGCCGGCGGTACCGACCGCCTCTCACGGCTGTTGGGTGAGTTGTTGGTCTCCACCGATTTCAGCGGCAACATGGCGATCCTCCGGACACCGCCGGGAGCCGCGCACTACCTCGCGAGCGCACTGGATCGGTCCTCGATGCCGGACATCGTGGGCACGATCGCCGGAGATGACACCATCTTCGTAGTGGCCCGGGAACCGCTTTCCGGAGCGGAACTCGCGGCCATGATCGAATCGCTCGCCTGACCCCTTATTCTTTGATAGAGATTTTCAACCGAAGGAGCACAAAAACCATGGCCGATCGCGTCGTACTCGCCTACTCGGGCGGGCTGGACACTTCTGTTGCCATCAGTTGGATCGGTAAGGAGACCGGCGCTGAAGTTGTCGCCGTCGCCATCGATCTGGGGCAGGGTGGCGAGGACATGGAGGTCGTGCGTCAGCGCGCGATCGACTGCGGCGCAGTCGAATCCGTTGTCGTCGACGCCCGCGACGAGTTCGCGGACGAGTACTGCTTGCCGACCATCGCGGCCAACGCCCTGTACATGGACCGCTACCCGCTGGTCTCGGCCATCAGCCGTCCGCTGATCGTCAAGCACATCGTCGAAGCTGCACGCTCGCACGGCGGCACCATCGTCTCGCACGGTTGCACCGGTAAGGGCAACGACCAGGTTCGCTTCGAGGTCGGATTCGGCGCCCTCGCACCCGACCTTCAGGTCATCGCACCGGTCCGCGACTACGCCTGGACCCGCGAGAAGGCCATCGCCTTCGCCGAAGAGAACAACATCCCGATCAACGTCTCCAAGAAGTCGCCGTTCTCGATCGACCAGAACGTCTGGGGCCGCGCCGTCGAAACCGGATTCCTCGAGGATCTGTGGAACGCGCCGACGAAGGACGTCTACGACTACACCCAGGACCCGACGGTCAACTGGAACGCACCCGACGAGCTCATCATCAGCTTCGACAAGGGCCGCCCGGTCGCCATCGACGGCCGCCCGGTGTCGGTTCTCGAAGCCATCCAGGAACTGAACAAGCGCGCAGGCGCTCAGGGCGTCGGCCGTCTCGACGTCGTCGAGGACCGTCTCGTGGGCATCAAGAGCCGTGAGATCTACGAAGCTCCCGGCGCCATGGTTCTCATCACCGCACACCAGGAACTCGAGCACGTCACCCTCGAACGCGAACTCGGTCGCTACAAGCGTCAGATGGAGCAGCGTTGGTCCGAGCTGGTCTACGACGGCCTCTGGTTCTCGCCCCTCAAGGACGCGCTGGACACGTTCGTCAACAAGACGCAGGAACGCGTTACCGGCGACATCCGTCTCTTCCTGCACGGTGGAGCCATCACCGTCAACGGTCGTCGCAGCCCGGAGTCGCTCTACGACTTCAACCTCGCGACGTACGACGAGGGCGACAGCTTCGACCAGTCCGCATCGAAGGGCTTCGTCGAGATCCACGGTCTGTCGTCGAAGGTCGCCGCGAAGCGCGATCTGGGACTCTGAGCCATGACGGCTCACGGTGACGGAGACGCTCAAAAACACGGCACCAACGAAGGTGCGCTGTGGGGCGGGCGGTTCGAGTCCGGACCGGCCGCTGCCATGGCGGCGCTGAGCAAGTCGACTCACTTCGACTGGGTCCTCGCTCCGTACGACGTGCGGGCGTCGCAGGCGCATGCGCGTGTGCTGAACAAGGCAGGCCTGCTCAGTGAAGCCGACCTCGTGACAATGCTCGACGGTCTCGACCGCCTGGCGGCAGATGTTGCCAGTGGCGCCTTCGGGCCCAGCGAGTCGGACGAGGACGTACACGGCGCACTCGAGCGTGGTCTGATCGAGCGTGTCGGGCCTGAGGTCGGTGGGCGCCTGCGTGCTGGACGTTCGCGAAACGACCAGGTGGCCACGCTGTTCCGCATGTGGCTTCGCGATGCAGTCCGCCGCATCTCCACCGGAGTTCTCGACGTGGTCGACGCATTGGCGACTCAGGCCGGGGCGCATCCGGATGCCGTGATGCCGGGCAAGACGCACCTGCAGGCGGCTCAGCCGGTCCTGTTGGCGCATCACCTGCTCGCTCACGCACATCCACTGTTGCGGGACGTGCAGCGCCTTCGCGACTTCGACGTGCGAGCTGCGGTGTCCCCGTACGGTTCCGGTGCACTGGCCGGTTCCTCACTCGGACTCGATCCCGAAGCGATTGCGGCGGAACTGAAGTTCGACAGCTCGGCCGAGAACTCGATCGACGCAACGGCTTCGCGTGATTTCGCAGCCGAGGCAGCGTTCGTGCTCGCAATGATCGGTGTCGATCTCTCCCGTATGGCGGAAGAGATCATCATCTGGAGCACACCGGAGTTCGGCTACATCACGCTTGCCGACGCGTGGTCGACGGGATCGTCGATCATGCCGCAGAAGAAGAATCCGGATGTCTCGGAACTGACGCGCGGTAAGTCGGGTCGTTTGATCGGCAACCTGACCGGATTGTTGGCGACGCTCAAGGCTCAGCCGCTGGCGTACAACCGCGATCTGCAAGAGGACAAGGAACCGGTTTTCGACTCGGTTGCGCAGCTCGAGATGCTGCTCCCGGCCATCACCGGTCTGGTGCAGACGCTCGAGTTCCACACCGAGCGCATGGCGGAACTAGCTCCGGCAGGGTTCACGTTGGCCACCGACATCGCGGAGTGGATGGTGCGTCAGGGCGTGCCGTTCCGGGTTGCACACGAGGCTGCTGGAGCGTGTGTGCGTGTCGCCGAAGCGCGAGGCGTCGGACTCGAAGATCTCACGGACGAGGAACTGGCCGGCGTCGACAGCGCGCTGACACCCGCTGTTCGTGAGGTGCTGACAGTCGAGGGTTCCATCGCTTCGCGCAACGCGCGAGGCGGCACCGCGGGGGTGCGGGTTGCCGAGCAGCTGGACGGAGTCAAAGCAGTGGCGCAGTCACTGCGGGAATGGACCCTGTGACCTCGCGGTCACGAGTGTTGTCGCTCTCTTTTCGGCAGTAGTCCTTCGGTCGTACGCGGTCAGGTAGCAGAATTTGCTCCCTGACCGCGTACGCGTATTCGTCGTCAGTAGGCTTGTCGCGCGCGGGAAAAATGAGACTGACGTCACATGGTGAGTAACTTGGGAGTGAAATGGTGGGATTGAATTCCAAGTCTGTGCTGGGCCCGATTCGTCGGGTGGTTGCGACAGCACAAAACGGCCTCGAGGTCGTCCGGTTGGGTGGGCTGGAAACGGATGCGACCACTTCGCCGTTCGAGATCGTCGAACGCGCAGCGATGTATCGGCTACGGCGCTACTTCCCGGACAGTGACCCGGAAACCGTCGGCGCACCGATCTTGCTGATCCCGCCGATGATGATGTCGGCGAACGTGTACGACGTGACCCGTGACCAGGGCGCTGTGGGAATTCTGCACGAGATGGGCCTTGATCCCTGGGTCGTCGATTTCGGTTCGCCCGACTCGGAAGAGGGCGGTTGGGATCGTAATCTCGCCGATCACATCATCGCTCTCAGCGACATCGTCGATCACATCCACCGTCACACCGGAAAAGATGTTCACATCTCCGGTTATTCGCAGGGTGGCATGTTCGCCTATCAGGCTGCCGCGTATCGGCGTAGTCGAAACATCGCCAGCGTCATCACCTTCGGCAGTCCGGTCGACACACTCGCCGCGCTACCCTTCGGCATCCCGGCGGGATTGGCAACCAAGGGTGCAGATTTCCTCGCCGATCACGTCTTCAATCGCCTGGCGGTCACCGGGTGGATGGCCCGTACCGGGTTCCAGTTGCTCGATCCCGTGAAGACGCTGAAGATGCGCGTCGACTTTCTGCTTCAACTGCACGACCGTGAGGCGTTGCTTCCGCGGGAGCAGCAACGACGCTTCCTCGCGACCGAGGGTTGGGTCGCGTGGTCGGGGCCCGCGGTAGCCGAACTGCTCAAGCAGTTCATCGTGCACAACCGAATGATGACCGGTGGGTTCGTCATCAAGGATCAATTGGTCTCGCTCGCCGAGATCACCTGCCCCATCCTGGCATTCGTCGGCGAGGTCGACGACATCGGCCAGCCGCAAGCGGTTCGAGGCATCAGTCAAGCCGCTCCGCGGGCGAAGGTCTACGAATCTACCTTGCGTGCAGGTCATTTCGGTTTGGTTGTCGGTTCCACCGCGGCCAATCACACCTGGCCGACCACCGGTGAATTCGTGCAGTGGACCGAGACGGGTGGACCCCTCCCGGACCGTATCGCGAACATGGTCTACGGCGCCGACCTCGAAGACCAGACCGGTGTGTCGATCAGCAATCGGATCATCCACACCGTCGCCTCGGTCGCTGAAGTAGGTGCAGGAGTCACCAAGGGAATCAGTGACCTTGCCGCCGGTGCGTTGCGCGGCACTTTCGAATTGTCGGGAGAAGCGGCACGAGCGTTGCCACGTCTGGCTCGACTCAACCAGATTCAGCCGCACACCAAGATCTCGCTGAGCCAGTTGCTGGCGGAGCAGCGTCGAAAGGCGCCGAACGGCGAGTGCTTCCTCTTCGACAATCGCGTGCACACCTATGAAGCGGTCAACGCGCGTATCGACAATGTCGTGCGTGGATTGATCTCCGTGGGAGTGCGTCCGGCAGCGCATGTCGGTGTCCTGATGGAGACCCGCCCCAGCGCACTCGCGGCCATCGCGGCCCTGTCGCGACTTGGTGCCGTCGCGGTCATGCTTCCGCCAGGCTCCGACATCACGGCGGCGGTCAAGCTGGGGTCGGTCGATCGGATCATCACCGATCCGGAAAACGTCGATGCTGCAGTGGTTGCCGGTCGGCCGGTACTGGTGCTCGGCGGCGGCGATGCCCGTGGCCTCGAGGTGGATCCGTCACACGACGTGATCGATCTCGAACAAATCGATCCGACGAAGGTCAATCTGCCCGGGTGGTACCGACCGGATCCCGGTGTCGCCCGCGAACTCGCCTTCATCATCTTTGCGGAATCCGGCGGTGTGCTCGAGGCCAAGCAGATCACCAACTACCGGTGGGCACTGTCGGCCTTCGGCACGGCCACGGCGGCAGATCTCGATCGCGGTGACACCGTGTACTGCCTTGCACCACTCCATCATTCGTCGAGTCTGCTCGCGACCATCGGTGGTGCCATGGCCGGTGGCTCACGCATTGCGCTCTCACGTGGACTGAACCCCGCGAGGTTCGTCGAGGAAATCCACCGCTACGGCGTGACGGTCGTGAGTTACACGTGGTCGATGATGCGCGAGATACTCGACGAGGATCTTCTTCTCATCGACGGTAGTCATCCGGTCCGCCTGTTCATCGGTTCGGGCATGCCCCATGGTCTGTGGAAGCGGACAACGGAGGCGTTCGACCCCGCGCAGGTACTCGAGTTCTATGCGTCGACCGAAGGCGACGTGATTCTTGCCAATGTTGCAGGCTCCAAAGTTGGTTCCAAGGGGCGCCCACTGCCGGGTAGCGCGCAGGTGCGGTTGGCGGCATACGACCCGCTGAGTGGTCGTCTCCTCGAGAACGGAAACGGATTTGTCCGTGAGTGCGCCGAAGACGAGGTCGGATTGCTGCTCGGGCGCGCGGGATTCACCGCCGATCTCTCGGGCGGAGCCATGCGAGGTCTCTTCCAAGCCGGCGATTCGTGGATTCCCACCGAAAATCTCTTCCGCCGGGACGCCGACGGCGACTACTGGCTGATCGACCACAAGAACACGGTCATTTCCACGCTCCGCGGTCCCGTGTTCACCCAGCCGATCGTCGACGCGTTGTCGAGTGTGGCGCGGGTGGATCTTGCCGTTGCATACGGAGTCGGTGACGCGCCGCATCAGCTGGCGGTCGCTGCCGTGACATGGCGTCCGGGACGGCAGTTCCGTTCTGCCGAGCTTGCAGAGGCCCTCTCGCGCATCGCTTTCGACGCTCGTCCGGATATCGTGCACGTGGTTGACGAGATCCCGGTGGGTTCGTCGTACCGTCCGAGCTCCACTGCGTTGGCCGCGGCCGGATTGCCGGCGCCGGGGCCACGGACGTGGTTCCTCGATTCCGAGTCGCAGTCGTACAAGCGGCTGACCAAGGCAATTGCCGCGCAGTTGATGCCGACGAGGGTGAGCACCGGAGCACGGTAGCCTGAGGACATTCTGTTTGATCGGTTCGAGAGGACTCACGTGGCTATTGATTCGACGTTGCTCAGCATTTTGGCCTGCCCCCAGGACAAAGGCCCGCTGTTGCTGGTCGGGGACGAGTTGCTCTACAACCCGCGCCTGCGGCGTGCCTACCCGATCGAGAACGGCATTCCCGTTCTGTTGATCGACGAGGCACGCGATGTGGCGGACGACGAGCACGAGAAGTTGCTCGCGCGGGCTGAAGGCTAGATCGGTAATTCACCGGTCAGGTACCGCTGGAGGTTCGGAGCCACCAGCGGTACCAAAGCGTCAAAGCTCAATGATGCGAGTGGTTCGAGTCCGAGCACATATCGCGTGACAAGCAGTCCGGCCATCTGAGAGGCCACCAATTCCGCTCTGATCAAGCCGGTACCAGGTGGTGTGTCCACCCGCGGAATGATGTCGTGCAATACGACATCGAGCAGAAAGCTCTGGATCAGCTGCGATCCGTCGCCGGAAATGGCTGATCGAAAAGCCGCCAGAATCGCCGGCTGATGTTCCGAATCCCATAGCCCGATCACCGCCCGGAGAAGGCTTTCGCCGAGGTTTTCGGTCGGGGAGGTGTGAACCGGTCCCAATACCTGGACTGGATCGATCGGTAGCGCGATCGCAGCGGTGAACAACTGCTCCTTGCTCCCGAAATGGTGATGAATCATAGCCGGATCGACGTCAGCGGCCGCAGCTATCGATCGAACGGTTGTTCGTCGAAAACCGTTCTGGGAGAACGCCCGTCGCGCCGAATCGAGGATCTGCGCGCGAGTCTCCGACTTGCCCGGTCGTCGCCCCGAACGAATCGGTGCAGGACTCGTGTCCTTGTCGGTCATGGAGTGCGGCGATCGAGTGTGGCCGCGGCCAGCGATAGTGCGGCGGCGGCGAAGCCCGCTATGACGGCGAGATCACGCCACATCTGACCCGTCGCGTCGGCATGCATCGACACTTGCTGAAGTGCGTCGACGGCGTAGCTCAAGGGGAGGACGTTGCTGATCCATTCGAGCCAGGTCGGCAATTGGTCGCGCGGTACCAGGAGTCCGCAGAGGAAGAGCTGTGGAACCACAACTACCGGCATGAATTGCACCGCTTGGAACTCGGTCTTCGCGAATGCGCTGGCCAACAGGCCTAGCGCAACGCCCAGTATTGCGCCGAGAACTGCAATGACGATGACCCAGGCAAGACTGCCGGCGATGGTGAGTCCGAGGAATCCGAAAGCAACCGCGCACGCGAGAGCTGCTTGAGCGGCGGCGGAGAGCGAAAATGCCGCCCCGTATCCGGCGAGAAGGTCGAGTTTGCCCATCGGTGTGGTGAGCAGGCGTTCGAGGGTTCCTGAACTGCGTTCGCGCTGCATGGCGATGGATGTGACCAGGAACATCACCACAAACGGCAAGATTCCCAACATCGTGATCGCCACTCGTTGGAAGAGCGAAACCTGGCCGGGTGGCGTCGGGACGTCTTGGTAGAGGAAATACAGCAAAATCATCAACAACGACGGGACCAACAAGATCATGGCCACCGTGCGATGGTCCTGGCGGAGCTGAAGCAGAATGCGTACGGTCGTAGCGCCGAAGATCCTGATGCTCATGATATTTCACCTCCGACGGGTGAAGTCCGAATCAGCTCGAGAAAGGCGTCCTCGAGCCGTTCACATTTGGTTTTGGCGCGCAATTCATCGGGTGTGAGTTGAGCGAGGAGGTGCCCGTCTCGCATCAGGATCAGCTCAGCGCAGTGGTCGGCCTCATCCATGACGTGGCTCGAGACCAACAGGGTGGTTCCGCTGCGAGCAAGGTCAGCGAATCGTTCCCACAATTCGACGCGAAGCACCGGATCGAGGCCGACGGTCGGTTCGTCGAGGATCAACACATCAGGTGACGCCACCAACGCGCAAGCCAGCGAGACTCGCCCGCGTTGACCACCAGACAGATCGGCGGCGGTCTGGTCGGCGTATCGGCTCAATCCGACGGCGTCGACCGCTGCTGCGACGTCTGCGCCGGATTTTCCGTACAGAGCGCCGAAATACTGAACATTTCGCGTGACCGTCAGG
The DNA here is from genome assembly GCF_030208925.1 of Rhodococcus sp. MEB032. Taxonomy (NCBI): domain Bacteria; kingdom Bacillati; phylum Actinomycetota; class Actinomycetes; order Mycobacteriales; family Nocardiaceae; genus Rhodococcus; species Rhodococcus sp. MEB032. Next base: position 2,705 of record NZ_JARVSY010000026.1, on the reverse strand, counting down.
TCGCCGTACACACTGGGGGATTGGGTGACGTACCCGATCCGACGGCGAAGGGCAACGGACCCGGCGCGATCTCCCAGGACTCTGACCTCACCGCTTTCGACGATCTGCGTTCCGACTATCGCGCGCATGAGGGTTGTCTTGCCGCAACCGGAGGGTCCGAGCAGTCCGGTGATCGATCCTGCTGATACCTGCAGGTCAAGCGAGTGAAGAACTTCGTGCTTGCCGCGAATGACTCGTAGTCCGCGGATGTCTATTGCCGGCGTTGTGGTCACGGTTCGCCTCGTTTCAATAATTCATCACTTGTTGAATTATGCGACTCGGCCGACCGATGAGTCAACGGCGTGGGCACAATCGAAGGGTGAGCATCGAGACCTTGGAAAATGTGGAGAACCCGTTGGAAGCGGGCCTGACAATTCTCGGCTCGACCCTGACCGTCGACGACATCTCGCTGAGGATCGTCGAGGTCGAGGCGTACGGAGGGGAGAAGGACGGGCCATGGCCGGATCCGGCAGCACATTCGTATCGGGGGAGAACGCCGCGGAACAGCGTGATGTTCGGGCGGGCGGGGCGTCTCTACGTCTACCGCAGCTATGGAATGCACTTTTGTATGAACATCTCGTACGGCCCGGATGGTGTCGCAGGTGGTGTTCTGCTCCGAGCGGCCGAAATCGAGGCCGGTCACGATGTGGTGTCTGCTCGGAGATCGCCGGATCGACCATCTCACCAATGGGCCAGAGGGCCGGGTAATCTCGGTGCTTCCGCCGCAATCACGCTGGGGGACAACGGAACAGACGTGTTCGACCCGGCGTCGCGGATTCGGCTCGAATTGGGGGAGTCGAAGGAATGGGTCAGTGGACCGCGGGTGGGGGTCAGTACCGCGGCGGAGGTTCCGTGGCGCCTGTGGATTCCGGACTCGCGAGCGGTGTCCGCGTATCGCCGAAGCCCGCGAGCGCCGGTCATTTCGTGAAGATGGGATGATCGAGTCCGTGACTGAGAATATTCTCGACGAACTGACCTGGCGCGGGCTGATCGCCCAATCAACCGATCTCGACGCTTTGCGTAAAGATCTCGAGGCCGGACCGGTCACGTTGTATGCGGGCTTCGACCCGACAGGACCGAGCCTGCACGCAGGTCACCTGGTTCCGCTCCTCGCGCTCAAGCGGTTTCAGCGCGCCGGCAACCGCCCGATCGTTCTTGCCGGCGGTGCAACGGGCCTGATCGGAGACCCCCGTGACGTCGGGGAACGGACGATGAACTCCGCCGATACCGTCGCGGACTGGGCAGGTCGCATCCGTGGTCAGCTCGAACGATTCGTGGATTTCGACGATTCGCCGACGAGCGCGGTCATCGAGAACAACATGAACTGGACCGGCAAGATGTCGGCCATCGACTTCCTGCGTGATGTCGGCAAACACTTCTCCGTGAACGTCATGCTTGCGCGTGACACCGTGAAGCGTCGTCTCGAGTCGGACGGGATGTCGTACACCGAGTTCAGCTACATGCTGCTCCAGGCCAACGACTACCTGCACTTGCGACGCGACCTCGGCTGCACTCTGCAGGTCGGCGGGTCCGATCAGTGGGGCAACATCATTGCCGGCGTCGAACTCAACCGTCGTGTCGACGGTGAGAGCGTTCATGCAATGACGGTTCCGCTGGTGACCTCGGCCGATGGCAAAAAGTTCGGAAAGTCGACCGGTGGCGGAAGTTTGTGGCTCGACCCCGAGATGACCAGCCCGTACGCCTGGTACCAGTACTTCGTGAACACCGGCGACGCCGACGTGATCAAGTACCTGCGCTGGTTCACCTTCCTGACTGCGGACGAACTCGCAGAGTTGGAGACTGCAACGGCAGAGCGGCCGCATGCGCGAGAAGCGCAGAAGCGACTTGCCGCGGAGATGACGACCTTGGTTCACGGGGAACACAACACCCGTGCTGTCGAGCTCGCCAGTCAGGCGTTGTTCGGCAAGGCGGAGCTGGCGGAACTCGACGAGTCGACGCTAGCCGCGGCGCTGAAAGAAGCATCGGTCAGCGAATTGGCGCCGGGGGAGCCGCGCACGATCATCGATCTGCTCGTGACGAGCGGCTTGTGCGAGAGCAAGGGGGCCGCTCGACGCGCCGTGAAAGAGGGCGGTGCTTCGGTGAACAACCAGAAGGTGTCGGCCGACGACTGGGAGCCCACCGCATCCGATCTGCTTCACGGCAGCTGGTTGGTCGTCCGGCGCGGAAAGCGCAACTTCGCCGGCGTGAGAATCCTTCCGAACTGACGTGTGTGGGGTCACAGTTGTCTAGCGGGGCTCCTGTGGCCGCTGGTGGCCCGCCTCCGGGCGGGCTACCAGCGGATTTAACCTGTCGAACATCTGCGACCTGCACGTTTGACGCTCAGTTTTCATTCGCGTAACTTTGTCCAAGTCAGAGCGACACGGACACCAACCCCGACCGACAGGCCGGGGAAACGCGGTTGGACGAAGTCGGAGACGATCACGCTCAGTGGGAACTTGCTTCCTTGGAGCGAACAAGCTAAGATTGTAACCCTTGCCCCGGAGCTTTCAACCTGGTTGAAGTGATGGTGTGTGCGTGTTCTTTGAGAACTCAACAGTGTGTCGATGAATGTCAGTGCCAAATTTTTTTGGTACTTCACATCCGCGAATGATCAGCCGCCTCTTGGGGTTTGGTTGGTTTGTGTGTGGTGTGAGTATTTTTCGTCG